>NZ_JBEBMB010000099.1:0-2214 GCF_040081915.1 Xenorhabdus sp. SGI240 | reverse complement strand
GGGCGCGTAAATAGGCATTCAGCGGGGACACACTGAATTCCGGTCGCACCGGTTGTAATCCGGTGCTCAACAGGGTTGACGATAACTGATGCACCCGCTGGTTCAGGTCAGTAACATCGTTGCCACGCACCAGAAAAATAAGCGCACTGCGGTACAGTTTATGCCGCCGTCCCAGCAGTTCTTTCACTGTCTGCACATCCTGCCGGACACGCGCCGATTCGGTATTTTCCCCCACCGCATTTTTTGCCAGCCGGGTAAAATTCTCTTCCAGTGTATCCTGTGCCTGCGCCACAATGGTCAAAGAAACCACGGTGCCTGCCAGCATCATATCCATCAGGGCATTGATATTATCCCCCCGTTTCATTTCGCCCGTCAGCGTGCCCGGTTCTGGCGGGCGGCGCAGGCGTTCAACCGGAACCGCTTTATGCGGCAGGCCATCAAACCACCAGACACCGTTTTCGGGATCAGATACCGGTGGGGTAAACCACAGGCTTTCGGCAAAGTCATTATAAATCGGGAGTTCGAGCTGCATGGGCGTTTCATAACTCACCGTGTGGTAAAAATCGGCTTTTGCCATGCTCCAGTCCGGGGCTGGGTTAAAATGACGTAACAACCAACTGTGGATCTGCTCGCCATTTTGTCGGACAGCCACAATACCCGCCGCCGCCAGTGAGGAAACCAGCCGCTCGCAGACCTGATTAAGTGCCGCCACCGGGGATACGGTTTGATGGTGTGTCTGCGATTTGTGAGCCGGCAGCCAGCGGTAAACCACCATACGCGTCTGGCGCTGCTGCCCCCGCCACGGTTGCCCGGTCATTAAGCTGTCGTAAAATATCCCCTCAGGCTGAGCAATGCTGTTCAGGTGGCGTTCGGACTCGGCCAGAAAGGCCTCCGTAAACGCGGTACCTTGTGCCCACGGTTTTATATAGTTTCGTAACATGTTGAGGTAACTGGCTGGATCATCTTCATCCTGACAAAAAAACTGCACCACCCAGGGTGAGATATCGTCTTCCTCCAGACTGTCCTGGATCGCATCCTCCAGTTGGTCCCGGATTTCAATCAGCCGTTCCACTGGACGCCCTTCGGTGGCAACCGGTTCGATATGGTAGACCGCACCGACGGAAACCCCATCATCCAGCAACAGGCATTGCCCGTCTTCCAGATATTCCACCCAGGGCAGGTAGTCGATGATGGAGGGGCTGGCCCGGTAAATCGCGGCTTCATCCGTTTCCCGCAGTTGGCCGGGGCGATGCAGTGCCTTGGGATTTTTCATTACAGAGCCTCCGTGCGTTCACCCGGCAGGGCGTACTGCACCTGCTGATAAAACGGGAACACCGTACTGTAGCCCGGTATCGGCGTATTGCCTGCCGCCAGATGCGGAAAGATATACATCACCATATCGGGATTGGGGAGACGGGGGAATTGCTGGCTGATTTCCTGCGCAGCCGAACGGCTGTAATGATAATGCTCTTCCAGTGCCCGGCGGCGTTCGGTTCCGGTCAACGTTCTGCGCAATGCGGCTCTGGCCTGCACGGCAGTGTGACCGGCTTTATTGCCCTGCCACATCGCCAGCACCGTCTGCCCGCCGGCAGGCAGCAGCGTATCTTTCGAGGTTGAACAACCGGCCAGCAGCCCAGTCAGACACAGCACGACAACAGTGTTTATTTTTCGCATCGCTGAACCTCCGTAATGCCAATCGCGGTCAAGGTGGCAAACTCAGGATGGACGGCCAGCTCCGATACCGTAAACGGCAGACGCTCCCACTGTTCAGGCTCAGCCCTGGCTTTGCCTGCAATCACCACCTGCCACTGGATTTCTGTCAGACGAAAGACGGTAAAATCACCGTCATTCAGCTGTTGACACGCATTGCCGATGGCAAGACAGAGCCGGGACGCTTTTTGATGGGCAGACCGCCAGTAGAGCTGAACCGGTACAGGTTCAGCGTGTGGGGGGCTGTTGATTTGCAGGCAATAAGGCGGGCTGGCACTGAACAGCCATCGAAAGACATACGTTTCCATTAATCTAAGGCTTCCTGAGTATCATGTTGAACGGGTTCACTCACGTCGTAGCGCACCTTACGGCCTTTCGTTTCGTAATCCATCGCCAGAGATTGTGTGATATGCACCACAACACCGGCACCGGGCGGGACGTAAACCGCATCAAACGTCTGGCTGTAACGCTGTTTGAGCCATGCGGTGATGTCATTCATGCCAC
>NZ_JBEBMB010000098.1:0-9868 GCF_040081915.1 Xenorhabdus sp. SGI240 | reverse complement strand
GGTGTTCGGGGTAAAAGACAGTTATGACGATATTGTCTTACCCGGCGCTTTTGCGAACACCTTAAAGCAATGGAATGAGAAAGGCAGCTTGCCCGCGTTACTCTGGCAACACCGGATGGATGAACCCATCGGTATTTATACCGAGATGAAAGAAGACGAGGTAGGGCTGTACCTCAGGGGGCGGCTGCTGATTGAGGATGATCCGCTGGCAAAACGGGCGCATGCCCATATGAAAGCCGGTTCCCTGTCGGGATTGTCCATCGGTTACATCCTGAAAGACTGGGAATATGACCGGACAAAAGAGGCGTTTTTACTGAAAGATCTTGATTTATGGGAAGTCAGTCTGGTGACCTTTCCGGCTAACGATGAAGCGCGGGTCAGTGAGGTGAAATCCGCCTTTGCCCGCGGTGAAATACCCTCGCAAAAAAGTATTGAGCGAGTCCTGCGCGATGTCGGGCTTTCGCTAACTCAGGCCCGGGCCTTGATGGCCAGCGGCTACCGTGCACTTTCTCTGCGTGACGCTGAGCAGGCCGCACTGGAAACATTGAAATCCATTAAATTTAATTAAATAAGAGGCTGTTATGGCGATTGATCAAAAAGATGTCAGTGAAGTTGCGCAGGAACTGAAAGGCGCTTTCGAGGCGTTCCAGCAGAAGAACGACAAACGCATTGAGGCGATTGAGGCGGAAAAAGGCAAGCTCGGTGAGCAGGTGGATACCCTGAACGGCAAGCTCAGCGAGCTGGACAACCTGAAAACCGCACTGGAAGAAGAGCTGGCGGGGCTGAAACGTCCGGCAAACAGCGGCAATAATCCCGCCGTCAGCGAGCACAAAACGGCATTCGCCCAGTTTATCCGCAAGGGCAAGGAAGACGGGCTGGCCGAACTGGAACAAAAGGCCATGCAGACCACGACCGATCCCGACGGCGGCTATGCCGTGCCGGAAGAGTTGGATCGCAACATCATTAGCAGCCTGAAAGATGCGGTGGTGATGCGTCAGGAATGCAGTGTGATAACACTGGGGACACCGGACTATAAGAAGCTGGTCAATCGGGGCGGAACAACCAGTGGCTGGGTGGGGGAAACCGATAAGCGCGAGGAAACCTCAACCTCACAGCTCGGCGTGATTGAGCCTGTCTGGGGGGAGATTTACGGCAACCCAGCGGCAACCCAGCGGATGCTGGATGATGCCTACTTTGATGTGGAAGCCTTTATCACCGCGGAGTTGGCGCAGGAGTTCGCGGAGAAGGAAGAGGCGGCGTTTACCCACGGTGACGGCAGCAAGAAACCCAAGGGGTTACTGGCGTTTGGCTCGGATGACAAGACGGACAAAGACCGCGAGTGGGGCACCCTGCAACACCTGCTGCTGAAAAAACCGGCCGAGATCACAGCGGACGAAATCATGCAGCTGATCTACACCCTGCGCAAGCCTTACCGCACCGGGGCAAAATTCATGATGAACAACAACCTGTTGTTTAAGGTGCGCACCCTGAAAGACAACCAGGGGAATTACCTGTGGCAGCCGGGCTTACAGCTGGGGCAACCTTCCGCGTTACTGGGTTATGGCATTGCGGAGAATGAGCAGTTTGCGGACTTAATGGCGGATGCGGTGCCGGTGGCCTTTGGCAACTTCAAGCGCTGCTACAGCATACTGGACCGTATCGGTGTTCGTATGTTGCGCGACCCGTACACCAACAAACCGTTTGTGCAGTTCTACACCACCAAACGGGTTGGGTCGATGCTGGTTGACAGTAACGCCGTGAAGTTGCTGAAAGGCGCAGCGGGTAGCGGTAAGTAATCTTTGGGCGGCCTGAGTGCCGCCTTTGTTTTGGGGGAAATATGCTATTACCGACCCTTGAAGAACTGCGGTTGCAGTGCCGGATTGATTCGGATGAGGACGATGCGCTATTACAGGCGTATCTGGAGGCGGCCAGAGAAAAGGCCATCAATTACCTGAACCGTAATGTCTATGAAGAAACCGTTCCTGATACCGATCCCGACGGAATACACCTAACCCCCATCATTAAACTGGCCTTAATGTTGGCGGTGGGGTTCTGGTATGAAACCCGCGATCCGAAGCGGTTACCGCCGGGCTTTCGGGATTTGCTGGACGATTATCGGATACGGTCGATTTAGGAGAGGATATGCTGGCGAATGAAATAAATAAGCGTATCAAACTGTTTCGCCCCGTTATTATACAGGATGAGCTGGGTGCCGAAATCATCAAATCCGAATATGTCACCACCATCTGGGCGAAAGCCGAGGCGATGTCTAACCGCAAAATCCGCACCGCTGACCAGCAACAAGTGATCGAAGTGCAACAGTTTACTATCAGGCCAAGAAAAGAGATTGATAGTCACTGGCTGATTGAATACCAGGGGCGACTGTTTACTGTTCGCGCCATAGACCGCAACCGCCCTGACCGTGCCATCATCACCACGGAGGCAGATGTACGCCATGATAGAGTCTGACATTCAGGTCGATTTAGCGCGGTTAACCGGATTGCCTGTCTATCCGCTGATACTTCCCTCGTCTGTACTGGAGGGGGTCACCTACCAGCGTATCAGTGACCCGATGTTCAATACCGGACTGGTGTCCACCCGATTGATAGCAGCGCGGTTCCAAATCAGCGTCATCCTGAATGACTATACCAGGGCGCTTAAGCTGGAAGCCAAAATCCGGTCAGCATGGGAATCAGTACAGCATGGCTATCTCGGTCGCTATCCCGTCCAAACCATTTCACGCGGAGCATTGTATCAGGAGGCGGAAGAGCTGACCGAAAACCGTAAGCGTTACCGCATCACCCGCGATTTTATCATCACCTTTGCGGAGGTGCCCGATGATTAGCGCCAAAATATCCGGTCTGGAAGCGCTGGGACGCAAGTTGCAGGAGTTGAACGTTGATCTCCAGACGCAAATCTTGCGCAAGGCCGGAAAAGCCGCGATGGAAATCGTCAAAGACGATATGGAAACCCACGCCGGATACGACAAGAACAGTGACGGCCCTCATATGCGGGACAATATCAAAATCCGCTCGACAAAATCCAGGAAATACAAAGGCGGGGTGATGATCACTGTCGGCCCGACTAAACCTCATCGTATGAAAGCGCTCGCACAGGAAATGGGCACCATCAAACAGGTGCCGAAGCCGTTTATCCGCCCGGCACTGGATTACAACAAAACCGCCGTAGTTAAGGTGCTCGCGCAGGAAATCCGCGATGCCCTGTCCATTTACAGCAAATAGGAGAACACCCGATGGCAACATCACCTGAATATGCCGTATTGCCTGCCGGTACGGTCGTGAAGTTTGGCAAGCCCGGCGACACCGTGGAAAAAATGCGCCCATTGATTAACTGTAAAGCGCTGGGTGCCACGGGATTAACGGGCAGTTTTATTGACTGCACTACCCTGATGGACACCAATAAGCAGTTTATTTCCGATATGCCGGAAGGTCCCGAAAAATCCCTCGGCTTTATTGATGATCCTGAAAACACCGATTTTACTACGTTCCTCAACGCCGCTGAAAAACGCGAAACGGTTCAGTTTTACATTGCCCTGCCGAACAAGCGCACTGCAACCATGATATTGGCGCTTTCCGGTTGGGAAATGAACGACATCAACGCCCCGGCCAGTGAAGTGATCCAGATCACCGTTAAGGGCAAGCAAAATAACCTCGTATGGGGTATCGCCACCACGAAAACAGGAGTCACCCAATGAAAGGTCTGAAAGCCGCCTTATTAACCCCGCGCCCTCATGTCAAGGAAGTCGAACTCTTTGGCACTAAAGTGAACCTGCGCCGCATGACGGCGGCCGAACTGATGAATCTGGAAGAGTCAGTGGACAAACTCAGCGACACAGGAAGCGGGCGGGAAGCTTCTCGTCTGAACATCCAAAGGGTGCTGGACTGTCTGGTGGATGACAAAGGGAAACCCATTCCAGCGGGCGATCTGCCAACGGTCGATGAACTGATGGACACACACGACAGTGCCACCCTGATTGAAGCCATCCAGACCGTGAAGCGCCACGCCGTCGGCACACTGGAGGACGCCGAAAAAAACTAATGAATTCGCCGACGCTGCATTTTGCTTTTGCGCTTGCGGAGCAGCTCGGCGAAACCGATCCCTATCGCATTCTGTCCCTGCCTGCCGCCACCCTCAATGAATGGCAGGCCTATTACCGGCTGAAAAACCGTAAACAGCCCGCTGAATCCGCCCCGGTTGCGTCTGCGTCTGCCCACGGTGATACCGTACAGGCGCAGTGTGCCGCCGTCATGAAACTATTAGGTTAAATTATGGGAAATTTATCCACACTGACCGTCGGCTTGCTGGTCAATGCCACCTCATTTAAGTCTCAGATCATGGACGCCTATCGTTATGCTGGACGGGAATCCGGGCGCTTTTCGGATAAGGCCGCGTCGGATGCTAAAAAGGTGAAAAAGACGTACAGCTCACTGGCTAATCAAATTAAGTCTGTGTCCGGTCAGTTAATGTTGTTGGCGGGGACGGGATTTTCGTTGGGTTCCATTCTCTCTGCAACGCGCAAATACGGGCAGGCTCTGTCAGATTTGCAGGCCATCACGGGCGCGACGGGAGAACAATTAAGGAAACTGGACGAAGCGGCGCTGCGATTAGGCCGCACCACGGAGTTTGGCGCCGCCAAAATCACCGAAGCGTTTAAGCTGATGGCATCCGCTAAACCGGAGTTACTGAAAAGTGCCGAAGGGCTGACACTGGCGACAGAGAAAGCCGTAATCTTAGCGCAGGCGTCCGGCATTGAATTACCCGAAGCGACTAAAGCGCTGGCGCTCTCATTAAACCAGTTCGGGGCTTCTGCGCAGCAGGCCGATCGCTTTATCAATATTCTGGCAGCCGGGGCAAAATATGGCTCCTCCGAAATAGCGGAAACCGCGCTGGCCATCAAAAATGGCGGTACGGTGGCAGCACAGGCGGGGATCAGCTTTGAAGAGTTGAGCGCGGTCATTCAGATACTGGCCGAACGGGGCATCAAAGGGGCGGAGGCAGGGACAGCCATTCGTAACGTGGTCTTGGCGTTAGAGCGTTCAACGGATAAGAGGCTAAAACCTTCTGTCGTGGGCCTTTCCGCTGCACTGGCACACCTGACCACCAAAAACCTATCCACCGCCGAAGCGGTCAAGCTGTTTGGGCGGGCGAATGTCAGCGCGGCCTCCAATCTGGTGACCGGCAGGGGGAAACTGGAGGAACTGACCAAAACTTTGACCGATACACAGGTTGCTTACGATCAGGCGAGGGACAGGGCAAATAACCTGAGTTCGGATCTGGATGTTTTAGGCAAGGCATTTGAAGTTCTGGCCATTAAGGTCGGGAGCAGTGCTGATGGTCCGCTTCGTACCGGGGTCCAGGGTGCCACTACAGCTATTAATACACTAACAGAAAACTTTAATCTGGCGGCGGCTGTTGCTCTGCATACTTTAATCCCCGTGATGGCGACAAAAATGACAGCAGGGTTGCGTGAAAATATCAGTGCATGGAAAGCCACTGAGAAAGCCATGCGTGACACAGCTAAACAGCAGGCAACCACAGCGCAAAGGGCGATTGAGTCTGCCAGAGCTATACGTGATCAGGCCGGACAACAAAATCAGTGGCTGGCCACTCAAAAGATGATCAATAAGCAGCACGGTATTGATATTAGTTACCAGAAAGAATACGCGGCTAACTTTCGAAAAACTAGGGAATCGATCATTGCTGAAATGTCAGCAAAGAATCAATTAGCCGAAGCTAACCGGAGATTGTCGTATTCTACCCGGATTTTGTCAGGGATGACGGCGGGCGCTCAGGGTGCATTGTCGTTATTAGGTGGCCCGTTCGGTGCCGCTGTGCTGGCCGGCTCCGCGTTGTATGGGTTATATAGCCATAGTGTCCAAGCGAGAGAAGGATTAAGGAGATTAAAAGACGAAACCGTCGAAACTATCGCCGAACTACAGCGGCTTTCGAAAGTTAAGCTGGAAGTTGAGCTTGATAAAAATAACGAGGATATAAACAACCTTAAAGAAGAATTAAAACAAGTTGATAGTCAACTGGAAAGGTATTCCCAAACCAGAATCAATAGATTGAAAAATCGACAAAAAGGTGCATTAAGTTTTCTTTATGAAGATCCTAAAGAGGTCGAAAAAGAAGGAAGGAAACTACTCAGTCGACGAGAAGATATCCTGAAAGGATTAGAAGGAAAAAACGCAAGAGATAAAAATTTACGCTCAACGTTGACAACAGGAAAATTTGACGTGCCACCTCCTGCTCCCCCTAAGCTTGAAAGCGACAATGGCAATCCGTGGACAGGCTCGGGGGGCGGTGATGGGGGTAACAAGAAGGGGAAAAGTACCCAAATCCTCAATCAATATCACCAGTTGCGCCTTGAAATAGAAAGGGCGAATACGACGAGTCTAGGCCGTATTGTACTGAGTGAGCAGGAAACCCAGCGAAAACTGGATGAAGTCGGTAAATCCGGTTTAGTTTCCCAAAATGAAATTCAGCGTCTGAGTACCCTCAATACCGAAAACCACCAAAAGCAACGACGGGAACTGACAGAAAGATACGCGCCTGTAAAAGCGTTAATCCGTCAGGAAGAAGAAGCCGGTAAGGAACTAAAAGCCCTGTACGCCGAACGATTGCTGTCAGAACAGGAGTATTTGTCAGCCAGCAGGGCAATATACCAGACCACGGTCAAAGACAAACTGGCAGAACAAGCCAAACAGATTGCGGCCCCGCGTCTGGACATGGCGGGGGAAGTTGATCCGCTTGTTCAACTTAAGAACCAACTCACCGAGCAAACGGCTTTGTACGAGGCTTATTACCAAAACAACCTCATCAAAAAGGAGCGTTACGAGCAATTGGTCAACGCAGCAGGTACCCGCTCCCGGGATGCACAATTTGCAGCAGACAAGGAGTTGTATGGTGCGCAGGGTGATTTCCAGAAAATGCAAATGGGCCTGCTGGATGTTGTCGAGCAACGAACAGGCAATGCCCTGACTGGCATGTTGACAGGCACCAAGTCATTCTCTGAATCCATGAAAGAACTGTCTGCATCACTGGCGCAATCCATTATTCAGGATTTAGTCCGTATTGCCATACAAGCCATGATTACTAAGGCGGTGTCTGGATTTTTCGGGGGTAGCGGTATGGCGAATATGGGAACCAGTTCTTTAGCTTCGGCGGGCAGTGGCATGTCTTCCAATATAGGTGCTATGGGAATGTCAACCAGTTGGCGCGGTTTTGTCCCGAATGCGAAAGGGGGTGTTTATCAATCGGCGAACTTAAGCCAGTACAGCGGACAGATTGTCAGCAACCCAACGATGTTCGCCTTTGCTAAGGGTGCAGGGTTAATGGGTGAGGCAGGTCCCGAGGCTATTATGCCGTTGACGCGGGGCGCTGATGGTTCGCTAGGGGTGCGGGCGATGGGCGGTGCGAGCAGCCAGACCACCAATCATGTCAGTATTGTGATTAACCCTGACGGGAACCACGAAGTGAAGGCAACCAGCGGATTTGAATCTGCGGGTCAGGATGTAGCGAAATTTGTCGATCAGCGGTTCAAGTTATTGCTGCATAAAAGTTTGGGGCAAGGCGGTGAATTAAGCGTAGCCATCAAAGGAGGTCGGCGATGATAAAAACCTTTGATTTTGCCGCAAGGGTTGGGGCTGTGGGGGAATTTGAACCCGTAGTGCGCTCCGTTCAGTTCGGTGACGGGTATAAGCAAACCTCAGGCGACGGGATCAACGCACAGCGGGAGAGCTGGCCCTTGTCCTTTGTGGGGACGTTGTCTGAAATAGAACCTGTGATTACTTTTCTGCGTGAGCATCAAGGATGGCGCTCATTTAAATGGCGTAATCCGTTATCTGAGTTAGGGCTGTATCAGGCCGGAAAATTCAACATACAGGCCAATGGCTCCCACTTTACTCTTTCTGTGACGTTCACTCGCACCTACCATCCTTAAGGGGCTTTACCATGACAATCAATGCCACTCTCCAGCACCTTGAGCCGGGGAGTAAAGTTCTTTTGTTTGCGGTTGATGGCTCCGCTTTTGGTGGGCCAGAGCTGTATTTTCATAATCACCCCATTTCTTATACGGAAGAGGAGCTGGAAGGTGATATCGATAATTTACCCGCTAAATCCCTCTGGTGGCAGGGTATGGAGTATAAGCCGTGGCCGGTCAGAATTGAAGGATTAGAGATCAGTGGTGATGGTAAAGCAGTATCCCCCACGCTCAGTATTGCTAATCTGGATGGTACTATCAGTGCGTTGTGTCTGGCGTATCAGAATATGGCGCAGGCGCGTGTCACCCTTCATATGACATTTGCGCATTATCTGGATGCGCGAAATTTTCCCGAGGGTAATTCAGAAGCTGACCCCACACAGGAAAAAATCGACGTCTACTATATCGATAGCAAAACTCATGAGGATAATACAGAGGTTCATTTTGCCTTATCTTCCCCGGCTGACTTGCAGGGGATTCAAATTCCTACCAGGCAGATACACAGCCTTTGCACGTGGTGTATGCGTGGCTTGTATCGAAAGTCGCCCTGCAACTATACGGGCACCCGGTATTTTGATGAAGAGGGTAACCCAACCGATGATCCGTCAAAAGATGCCTGCGGTGGACTGATGAATGATTGTAAGGCCAGACATGGAGAAAACTCGCAATTACCGTTTGGCGGCTTTCCCGGTTCTGCATTATTAAGGCGGTGAAATGGTGCAAACTCTGCCTGATGAGATATCCTTATAGTCAATCCTTGATTATTTATTCAATTTTCTTCATTGTTGCAATTTTACTGACAAGTGAGAGAGCTTTTAATGAAAAAAATTATTTTAATTGTCTTGACATTTTTCACCATAAACCAGTTGGCGTTTGGGCTGTCAAAAGATGAGCCTCAAGCACCGTTCGGATTCAAATGGGGTATGACTGTTGATGAAGTTAGAAAATTAGACCTAAAAAAATTTAATGAGTACCAAGATAAATTAGTATATACGGTAAGGATAGAATCAGCCCCTATAGAGTCTAAATATGATGGTGAGTACTTTTTGGACTTCTTTCCTCTTAACAGAGGATTAAGATCAATTACTTTTGGCGTGAATGACTCAGGTGAAAATTTCGATAAATTAAAAGAGAAATTTAATTTCATTGCATCAAGTCTGAACAATAAATATGGAGCGCCTGTTCTTGATGAGCAGAATAACCATGAATTATCTAAAGACTATGAATACAATGAAATGAAGGTTAAATTAAGGCTCAATAAAGGGGAATCTGAGCCTTATATACTGTGGGTAAATTATGAATATTACCCCAAGGAATTATTTACTAAAGACGAACCAATACTTAAAGAATTAGCCAAAAAATACGACAACCCATTCTAGATATAATCATATGGTAATGTATGAATCATGAGATCCCGTCTTGACGGGATTTTAATTATATAAGGAAACCTACATGCGTCCATATATCATTCAATCTATCCTGGATCACGCTAAAGCCGAATACCCCAATGAATGTTGTGGGCTGGTGGTTCAACATAGCCGCAAACAACAATATATCCCCTGTCGCAATACCGCGCCTTCACCCACCGAACAATTCAGCATTCACCCCGAAGACTACGCCAATGCCGAAGATACGGGGACTATTGTTGCTATCGTTCACAGTCACCCCGACGCCACAACGCAACTGAGTCAGTTAGACATTGCCCAGTGTGACCTGTCACAACTCCCGTGGGTGATAGTCTCCTGGCCCGAAGGAGATATTCGTACGCTGATGCCAACCGAGGGAATAAAGCCGCTCATTGGACGCCCGTTTGTGCATGGTATATGGGACTGTTACGCCATTGTGCGTGACTGGTATCGGCTGGAG
>NZ_JBEBMB010000097.1:0-1917 GCF_040081915.1 Xenorhabdus sp. SGI240 | reverse complement strand
AAAACCTCGGTTTATCGGATGCGCGATTCGTGATTGAGCGGGGGCGAAATGCGAACGGGTTATGGGTCAGGTGGTCAGATGGTGCGATTGAATTAATGGGTTTTGCAACCCCGACAGATGGGTTAGCTATTGTTAATTTCCCTATAGCGCTACCAGAAATTTCTCCGCATATCAGCATAGCGGAGTATGTACCAGACGCAATCTGGGTCAATGTAGCACATACGTCGATGGTGATTAGCTCAACATTAACGACGACCGGGTTTCGGGTTCGCTGTCAGATGGCAGCGGGTGGCCCGTCACATTACGGTTTTTCATGGAGGTTATATTATGCGCCTATTTAATCCAAACACGATGACTGAGGTTTTACCGTCCATTCACGATACGATCGGAGCGATTGAACTCCCAGATGATTGTTGGTTTTTCCGCGAACGGGAAATACCGCAGGGGAAAATTCTATCGGTTAATGCGGCAGGCGAACCTATTTTGATTGATGCACCAACTGAATAACAATCAGGGGCACTTCGCCCCTTTCATCATTCTGGCTGCTCCGGCCATTGGATATCAGGGGCGGTAGCGCAATCTACCCGATTGAGCAGCACCCGATATTTGCGCCATGTGGTTAATGAGGATTTTTCGGCGGCGGTGGCCATATCTAAATCGACAGCGTCCTGTAATGGTTTAATCACAATATCCGCCTGCTGTTGCAATGATAATTTTTGCTGTTCAGCCTGCTGGATATGGTGAGATTTCAGCGCCGCGTTATCCGTAACCCACAACGTTTCATTCCAATTATCGAATGGCGTCTGGGGTGCTAATAATGTATGTTCGGGTTTGAGTTCGCCGATATAATCAACCGCTATTTTCTCCCGGGTTTTCGTGTGATACACCGATTTTCCACGGTAATCAGGAATATGCATCCACGATTTCCCATCCGGTGTACGACATATCGCAATATCATCAGATTTGGGTAACTCAGGGGCGTCCAAATACGCATCGGCCACAACAGAAAATCCGCGTGGAACACGGTCATATGATTTACCCAAAAACTCATGGGTTTGAGCATGGCAGAGATAAACCTCAGCCCAACCCTCAACAATTGCCAATCCATTTTCATCAAATTCGGCCATCGGAATGTTTGTCGTGTATTTAGCCATTAGAATATCCTCGTAATATAAATAACTGATTTGTTAACAGGCCTGTTTTCATTCGCAACGGGAACAACACGCGCTGCGTTAAATTCGAACGATACGGAATCGCCACCATCCCCCGCCTGCCGACCACTCGTGTTAACAGTTTTAGTAAATGCCCCTGTGGCAAAATTGTTTTGGTTGCCCCGCTCCGTCGTAGGGGCACCGAATGTTCCGTAGATATTTCGAATGGCGTCATTTTGAACCGTACCCAATTTGCGCCCCGGATCTAAATTCCGGGAACCACGGTCACTCGAATCCAGTGCACGTTTAAATAGCCCCCGATCGTCGGGCAATTGTCCATCAGGGAAAATTTTCAGTAATTCCAGATATTGGGATTTATCAAACGTTCGACCGTCGTTCACCATAAACCCTGTCGGTATCGGTGCGTGGGATTGCCATTCAATTGTGGCGCCGATGGGAATACCGCGAATGGATTGTTGATTACTATCGCCCAATGTGCTCAAAAATCGCGTATGTAAAACCGCGTTGCTATCAATCCAAATCTGTCCAACGTCACCGCCAATCAAACCAACGCTCAACCCCTTGGCCCATGTCGTCGCTACGCCACAGGTAAACGGCCCTATGTACGTTATATCAGGAATGCGATCCCGGTGCTGGGTTTGGGGAAATGCACCAACGTCTCCCGCATTTAGAGTCACATCATTCGTGAGGGGTTTATTATTAATAGTTCGGCTAGTACGCACCGTATCCGTTAAACCGAGGTTTT
>NZ_JBEBMB010000096.1:0-6280 GCF_040081915.1 Xenorhabdus sp. SGI240 | reverse complement strand
GAAGTGGTGGTGAGTGTCAATGGCACGATGCAGATGCTGGGAAGCCGTGGCGATGCAAAACAGGCGGCTACTCAGCAGGTGGGGCATAAGCCCGCACCGAAGCAACCGCCTTCTCAATCCGTCAATAAGGAGAGAAAAACAACTCGTGCGGTACAGCCTGCTGCTTTACCGGAACAGGAAGAAGTGGATTGGAATGATGAGATCCCGTTCTAGATCATGTATAAAAATAGCTTCTTTTATTAGTTTGTATAAATTATAACCCAGCAAATATGCTGGGTTTTTTGTTTGCCCGGCAAAATTGGCAACCCCTTCAGACTGAAAAAATTCTGAATCGCCCCGAATGAAAGAAAGGTAATTCAACTGGAAAAGACGTTGCTGGATAGCAGCTGGGTCTGAAGAAAGTAGGAGGCATATAGAGTAAGTGAATCTGGTTTAACTTGATTGGTAGTCAAGCGTACAAAATATCGTGAAGTCCAATACCCTGTCAGATCAACCGGGTAGAGTGGAGTTTATTACAGGGAGACGGTGCATTGATCACTTAGCTAACTCATTTTTTCTCAAAATCGTGCCAGTAGTGCGCTATACCACCAAGTGGTAACGTTCTGACTTGACTCAATTTTTATAATGTTACAGAGTATCTATTGTACAGGAGGCGATTAAAATCACTCATGAAACAAAAATTACGCAAGTTTAATTCACAGGAGCTAAGTGTATGAACCTTAGCAACTCTGAACTGAATAGCTTAACTTCTGAAATAATAAAATGACAAAAATTGAACAGTTAGAACGTTTGGTTGATCGATTCACTAGTGACTTAGATTACTATCGTTCCAGTCGCTACAATGAGACTCAATTAAGAACGGATTTTCTTGATCAGTTCTTCATGATTCTTGGGTGGGATATCACAAACTCGAACGGTAAGCCAACGAATGAACGTGAAGTATTGGTTGAGGAAGGTTTAAGGGCTAGAGCAGGAGAAAACACTAAAAAACCTGATTACACATTCCGTTTCTTCTCAGAACGTAAGTTCTTCGTCGAAGCTAAAAAACCGAGTGTTCAGGTTTCAACTGATCCAGAACCAGCAAAACAAGTTCGTCGTTACGGCTTTACAGCAAAATTAAAAATCTCAGTTTTATCAAACTTTGAATACACTGCAATCTATGATTGTTCTAACCAAGTCTCAGAAGACGATACTGCGTTGAATTCCAGAATCAAGTTATATTACTTCACTGAGCTAGTTGATAATTTTAATGAAATTCAGAAGCTTATTGGTAAAGACAGCGTGTATTCTGGTCAATTCGATTCTGAATGGTCAGACATTGAAAACAACATTTCACGTTTCAGCGTTGATGATCTGTTTTTGAAACAAATCAATGAGTGGCGTTTGATGCTGGCTAATGAATTCATCACTATCAAACCTGAATTAAGTGAAGAAAAACTAAATGATCTAACGCAGAATTACATCAACAGCATAGTGTTTTTGCGTGTCTGTGAAGACCGAGATTTGGAAGATTATGAGACACTTTATCATTTTGCTCATCAAAAAGATTTTCAATCTCTCATCAGTAAATTACAAGACTCTGATCGAAAATATAATTCAGGCCTATTCGCCCTTGAAAATATTGACGAACTGATTAGTAATAAAGATTCTTGTATTTGGACAATCATAGAACAGCTTTACTTCCCCCAAAGCGCGTATTCTTTCTCCGTATTTTCTTCCGATATCTTAGGGAGCATTTACGAAGTATTTTTGAGTGAGAAAATACGCATTAAAGAACCTGGAAAAGTAGAGATTCAGCCTAAAGAAGAACACATTGATCGGGACGTTGTTACTACCCCCAGTCATATTATTAAAGATATTATTCGAAATACTGTTATTGAGTTCTGTAAAGACAAATCTGACGAGCAGATATTAAACTCTAAATTTGCGGATATTGCTTGTGGCTCAGGCGCTTTTTTACTTGAAGTATTTCAGACGATTCAAGATATTTTGATTGACTACTATATCGAACATGATCGTTCGAAATTGCAACAGCTAACTGAGCACAGTTTCAAATTGAAACTCTCTGTTAAGAAAGAGATTCTAACTCGCTGCATTTACGGTATTGATAAAGACTTCAACGCTGTTAAAGCTTGTTCGTTTGGTTTACTTCTAAAACTACTCGAAGGTGAGTCAAAAGAGACTATAGGTCCCAATAAGCCAATTCTACCAAAAACAGAGAGCAATATTCTTTTCGGAAATAGTTTGATTACTCTGTCTGACAATGTGAAAACAACAGATCTTTTTAGTGTGAATCCATTCAACGTTGATCATAGCTTTGACGTAATTGTGGGTAATCCTCCCTACATGGCAACCGAGCACATGAAGCAAATAACGCCAGCTGAACTACCAATTTATAAGAAGAAATACAAATCCGCTTTCAAACAATTCGATAAGTACTTCCTCTTTGTAGAACGTTCAATGCAACTTCTGAAGGATAATGGTTATTTGGGCTATATACTTCCGTCAAAATTTACTAAAGTAGGTGCTGGTAAAAATCTACGTAAATTACTTGCTGATAATAAATACCTTTGTAAACTAATCTCGTTTGGTTCGAATCAAGTTTTCAAAAACAAAACAACCTATACTTGCTTATTATTTTTGAAAAAATCTCAGCAAGAAAAGTTTTCTTTCTATGAGGTAAAGAATTTCAAGAAATGGCTCACTCGTGAAGATACATTCTTACTATCAAGTAATTACGAAGTAGATAAACTGGATTCAGATACTTGGATTCTGGAAAAAGAAACCAATGAAATCTTGCAGAAGATGTACAGTAATTCTCTGCAATTAGGTGATATCTTAGGCCAAAAAGCGATTGCAAACGGTATTCAAACCAGTGCCAACGATTACTATATTCACAAAGGGATTAAGATCGAACAAGACTATATTTACTTTGCATACGATGGTCATGAATATCATGTTGAGAAAGAATTGACTCGCCCATACTTTGAAACTCAGCGTTCAGGAGAAGACCATTTCTACACGTATAAAGACGTAGAGCCGAATGCTTTCGTCATTTATCCATACAAAAAAATAGGTGATAGAGTTCAACTCATAGAATATGCGGATTTAGAGCAACATTACCCGAAAATGTTCGAATTCTTGCAAGTGATAAAAGATAATTTAGATAATGGTAAACGCTCTATTAAGCCTGACCCTACTACACCTAATGAATGGTATAGATATGGCCGTAGTCAAGCTCTCGAAAACTGCGATGTGCCACAAAAGATCATTGTTGGCGTTTTATCAAATGGTTATAAATATTCAATAGACAATAACAGAACCTTCGTATCATCGGGAGGAACCGCTGGTTACAGTATCATTAATGTTCCTGAAACTTGTCCTTATTCTATTTACTATATTCAAGCGATTCTATCTTCAAGATACTTAGAGTGGTTTGCTTCGATATATGGTGAAGTATTCAGAGGGGGTTTTGTCGCTCGTGGGACAAAAGTTCAAACACGGATGCCAATCCCAATAATCAATTTTGGCAATACAGAAGAAAAAGCGAAGCATGACGTTATTGCAGATTTACAACAAAGAATGAACAAACTACATTCAGATATATCCAAAGCAGATACACGCTCGAAAATCGTTTTAGAAAGACAGTTCGACACTGCAAAAGAACAAATGGATAACTTTATAAAAGATTTGTTCGATCTTGGTGAGCTAGACAGTAAAATCCCTTCTGTTACTGATTTGTATAACCACTTGTAATTTAAGAATAAAAGCAGCTCATATTAAGTGAGCTGCGATTCTGATACAGACTATTTACGTAAACGTCTATCTCTTAATTTTTTCCAAATAGACATTAGGTTTTCATTATCTTCATTGGTAAAACCTAATTTAGATAAAATTGCCTCTCCTTGCATTCGCATTGCCTCTTCAACTTTACCTTCTTTCACTAGCTGGTTCAGAGTAACCATATCGTGCTTATTACCTTCAATGACTGGGATATAAAGCTTTTCTATTTCAGAAGGAACAAGCTCTAATACCCCGCCACCATAATAACGCCCTTCTAACTCTGCTGTGATGGCTGTGAGAGGGTTTAAAAAACTGCACACCAAGTTTTCTGCGCTTGTGAAAGTCGAGGATACACGATAAGCCGTGTCTGTTGTGTATGCTCTAACTTGGTTTAAAATCAGTCTAGGAGCTTCGTGACAACGTTTCAGCATGCCAATTTCGGTGCTGTAAACGGATGGTACCTTATACCAAGGCTTGCGAATACGGCACTTATAACGTTCGTGATATTTTTCAGCTTCACCAAGCTCAATATAATCTTTCACCTTCGTAGGAGGTTTCTGAAGTTCTTCTTCGATATACAAAAAGTTTGTTGGAAGACCTTGATCCTGATTGCTCTGATGTTGTGCTTTGTCATACAAAATACCAGGACAGTGTTGACTACGGCCAAACATAGGATGAGCGTATTGTTCTAACCCATATTGTTTGATAGTTTCGTTATCTACTAAAAAGAATTTGTTGGCTCCTGTTACAATTCCAACATCAACTTTTGCTATTTCTTTAAATTTATGTATAGATTCATGGCTAATAAGTTTTTTAATAAGTGACAGCTCGTTCTTTTCCAATATTGCTTTTGTCCACTTACCTTCTATTGTTTCACCATTTATTCCCAAGGTTTTGTTGAATAGCTCATCAGGGGATTCTTCAAGAAAGTCGAAGCCATTTACACTAACAATACCCACACCCTCTGATGACTGTTCAATCCGTTCTTTCTTCTCAGCTAAGATAATAACAGCCCCTTGCAGAGTATCTTCAAACCAAATCTCTTTCGGATCGATTATCACGATTTTTGAACAGACTTGTCCCATATAGCTACGAAGCGATTGAGCATGCATTACGTGAATAATCTCAGAAGGGATAACCATTCCCATTCGACCACCATTCTTAAGTAAAGCAAGAGTCGATAGTAAGAAAGGAACCCAAGCATTTGTATGCTTGGTAAACTTCTGTCCTAATTGCTTAAAAACAAGTTCTGCCTGTTCCTGAAATGATTTTTCAAGAAATTGATATCTTATAAAAGGAGGATTGCCGATAACAGCATCAAACAAACTATGTCCTAGATTCAGTTGCTTGTTTGCCCAGACTAGAAAATCACCTTCTGTAACAATAGCATTGTCAAAACCCAAAGTTTGACAACGTTCAGACGCTTTTTGAGCTTCTGTATCAAACAATTCAAAACAAGAAAGCTTAATAGTCTTATTACATTGATTATTGTTAAGTGATTGAATGAATACACCATCACCGCAACTTGGCTCTAAAACTGATTCAGGCCGTTTACTTAACACCCATTTAGTTACGTAATCTGCCAAGTTCTGAGGTGTGTAGTAACCACCTCTTAGCTTTTGGCTTGTCTGGTCTGCTTTAAATTTCATCATCTACCTTTGAAAAACTCTTAATAAGTTCATTTCTTTTTTCTTCTATATGTTTCTGAGCCTTATCTACAAACCAGTCTTTAAGTGTTTGTTGTTCATGCGCTAATATTGAGTATAGGGCTTTTTTCAATTCTGGATCGACTTCCAAAACTATGCGCCCTGATTCACCTTTTGCCATTAGATAACCTATGTAACATTTGTTATGTAACATAAGTTACAGGTTTTTAGGCTAAATCGAAAGCTTCATTAGTAGAAAAATTTGAGTACCTTGGAAAGGATTCTCTTTGTACCACCTATGGAGTTCGTTAACGTAAGTACATATTGTTTCAATCAAGCCTGAGTTAATAGTCGACTTTGAATGTGTAATACAATACAAACCAAAATTCAGGAAAAAGAATTTTTCATCACAAGATAATTTGAGAAATATATTAAAGCGGTTAAAAACTAACGACGAACATGTTCTTAGCAGTCTAGAATATCATTTACTAAGCTTTAAAATTACCATGATCAATTAGATATATGAGCTATTATTATGGCGTCTTCTCGTTAGATTGTTCTTTATTTGAACAGGGTCGGTAATCTAATAACTTAATTTGCTTGTTAAACTTACCTGTTCGATTATTGAATTCGATAACTCAATCGGTTAAAGTAAAAAAGCTATCGGCAAAATCCGATAGTGAGGAATCTCAGGCCTCAAAGTTATCCACTGGTAGGAAGTTTCTACCAGTGTGTCTGCTATCGCCCCTTCAATGGCGGTTCAGGCAGGGGAGGCTTCGGCCTCACCGGCTGATAACTCCGGTACCTGAGAATCCCTGTCTGAACTACCACCAATAATCAACAGAAGGGGA
>NZ_JBEBMB010000095.1:0-16583 GCF_040081915.1 Xenorhabdus sp. SGI240 | reverse complement strand
AGAATTCGGGTTAATTATCTCGCCATTCAAATATCAAACAGGTCTACCATAATAATTTGATTATATAATGGTAGACCTTGTAGTCCACTTATTAAATAATAACCTTGCCCCTTCAATTACAGAAAAGGTTTAATAACTTAGGCCGTTTTTAATTAAGTCTATATTTTAAATCGCTAACTTTGACTGGCTCACCATAACTTATCATTGTTAACACATAATCTAAGCTATTATGAAATCCCCAAAATTCAGTGTAATCATATTTACCTTCTTTGGCTAACTTTATTGCGTTAACTTCTCTTAAGGCTGCATAATTATACCATTCTTTCACACTACTTACCCGATGGTGCCAATCGTGACACACAAGAGAGCCTTGTAATATCAGCATCCTTACAGGTAAATGATAAAATAGATGTGCGACAGCCCACATTATCCACTGAGGCCAATACCTTAAGGCAAAGCTATTTGGGCAAGATGAACCACAAAAACGCCCGATAGAATTATTGACATGACTATCACGAATGGTCTCTTTTTCTCTACGCAATAACCAAACATGTTCAGTTATTAAATGTAGTAATGATACAATTTGATAAACTATTACATAAGGAATGATGATAAACAGGATAAAAGAGACTATCCCTATATTCCAAATCATATAGCTTAATATTAATAACTGGATAATTGTCATAACCAATCGGTATTTTTGAACGCCTATTAAATTTGATTTAATCCTACCGGATAAGTAGGACATATGGAAATATGGACTTAACAATGTCAAAAATAAATTTATATAAAGTTGTTTTTTAGACTTTCCAGGTATAAACCCTAATTTATAAATTGCAGCAAGATCTTTATCCTCCACTGTTGAGAAATCCTTTCCATGATGCTCATAGATATGAAATTGGCGATATGAGTCATAAGGCTGAGTAATCAATATTGTAGATAAAACTTCACAGAGAATTTTATTACTGGTTTGATTTAAAAGTAAATTACCATGAACTCCTTGATGAATAATGGTGGCAACAACATACCTGGCACCTGAAACAGAAAATAACACACCTATTAAATAGACAATAATAGAGGGTAACAGTGCCATTTGGCCATTCAGTGCCCAATATATAAGTAATATTCCAATTATAACCCAGCTAATCGACCAAAAGATCATTTCAATTGAATTTGATCTCCATAATGGTTTCCTATCGGGTATATCCTTTCCCGTTAGCCAAGTCCATATTCCTTGAAAAGGTAAAATTCTGTATGTATCTCGAATAACGGTAGACTCCTTATAAACATCCGTTCCTGTTTTCATAATTCCCTCCTACCTATAAGATAGCAGATAAAATATAAAATACGATTAGACTGATAATAACGCAAACAACAATATTACGGATAAAAAAAGCAAAAATAGTCGTTGTTAATGCTCCCCATAAATATGGGTTGTTAGGTAATGATCTTAATTCTCCTTGTTCCATTAATATAATCGGCCCACATATTGCAATAAGTAAACAAGGTGCGGAATATTTTAGTGACTCATTTAATATCTTTGGTAACTTTACCGGCATTTTCGGTTCCAGAAAAACATATCGGTTAAAAAATACAATACCGGCTAAGAGAAAAATCAATGTCCAACTCATGTTGACTCCTTGGTCAATCTGGCGATAAAAACAGAAAAAAACATCCCACTGACACCCGCAATAATAACTGCCCCTTCAACATGAAAATAAGAGAGCAGCATAGACAAAGCCAGGGAAAAGCCAACACCACAAAGGACACTAATTTTTTTGATCATTGGTACAACAATGGTGATGAAAGTAGCAACAATAGAAAAATCCAGATGATATTTGGCAAGATCAGGAATCGAAGATGCCATGAAGATCCCCAACAAGCTAAATAAGTTCCAGCATAAATAAAAGCATAAACCCGCACCAATCAAATAACCGGAGCTTAAGGCCTGTTTATTTTTCTGTGCACAACTAAGTGCAAATAACTCATCTGTTAGTAAAAATCCAATTGGTAAGCGATAGCGAGTCTTTAACACTGCTACATATTCACGTAACGTTAATCCATATAGAAAATGCTGAGCCGTGATAAAAAAAACCGAAATAATAATAGTAAATATACTGGCACCTGATGCCAGCAATCCTAAAGTCACTAATTGTGCAGCCCCTGCAAACAGGATAGCAGACATACCTATACTTTGACCCAGAGTTAGACCCGATTGTACAGCGACAGAGCCGGCTAATATCCCCCAAGGGATAACAGATAAACAAAGTGGCAGCATATTATACATGCCAGACCAAAATCCTTGCCAGGGAGCAGCCATCGGTTGAATATCAGTATTCGAACCCGAGAATGATTTTTCCATAACTCAATCTACATCAATAAGGTGAAAGATAACCATTAGAGAATTAGATTACGAATAGGTTATGTAAGAGTATTGAATAAAATTGCGGTGAAATAGTTTGTTAATTTACTGATCAAGATATTTGTAAGTAGACGTTTTAAAGGAACTTAATAAGATTTTTGCAAGGAGCGAACAAACATACCGGGAGTAATACCCAAAGCATTTTTAAAATGGCGGTTAAAATGGCTTTGATCAGAAAAACCGCAACGGATGGCAACATTTAATATTGGATTCCCTTCAAGTAATAACCTCCGTGCCATACGTAAACGCGCCAAAATCAAATAAACATGTGGGGTAACGCCTATTGTTTTCTTGAATTGCCGTAAAAAGTGCCATGGACTCAACTGTACCAGTTCAGCTAACTGATTAAGGGAAATATTATTTTCTGCATAAGCGTCAATGTATTCTTTAGCCAAAAAGATCTGCTTTTCAGCCGCAGGCAACTCTTGTGCAGTAACATGTGTTTGCCCATATTTCATTATCAACCATGCTAATGAAGAAAGCAGCATAGTCTCTTTGAGTAAAATATTGCCACTCTGAGCCAAAAGATGAAATGTCATGCGCAGTTGTTCAGACAAACCAAGATCATGCACAACGGCTGCCGGAAACCAAGGAACCGAGCCACCTCCATATTGGAAATCCCGTGATAATGAACACAATAAATCAGGAGACGGATATATAGCCTGATACGACCAACCCGTCTTTACTGCTGAAGAACCGGTATGAATTTCATCGGCATTGACCAGAATAATAGCTCCTTTAGGCGCAATATGTTCTCTCCCCGTGCGGTAGAAACGTTGCGCTCCTTCTTCTATGACACCGATACAAAAAGTTTCATGTACATGACGAGAAAATACTTGTTTATGATATCTCGCCTTAAGCATCTCCAATCCATTGAATTCCTTCAGATGAAAAAAGTGGGTACTCTCTTTTACATTTTCCGTCTTAGCCATAAATAACCACCTAGTTACAAAGAGAAATCAATTTTATTTATTATTTAATGGGCTTGATGGAACAGTTTGCTACTTTTGTATAAAATTGCTACTCCAGTTTAAGCAGGCGTATTCTATTATTTGTTTTTTAACTCTATAATTTATAGATACATATAATATTTCTCATTAAACCCTAATCAATTTACCTTACGCCCTTCATCTTTCAAGTTACTGTTTTGTTAACTACGTAACGATGAATAAAATTTTTTTATAATTTCCAACATGATCCCTGTTTTTCTTATGACCACGCTATAAATCTGGCGCTGCCAGTCCTTGCCAGTTAAGCTGTAGAACAGTTTCCTTTGTCACCTCAATTAAAAATGATTTACAGAGAGGGCCTTATGGCTGATACAGATATTCGCGTTGCTATCGTCGGTGCTGGCGGGCGCATGGGACGCAATCTTATTCAGGCCGTCCCGCTATTGGATGGTGTTACACTTGGTGCAGCATTAGAGCGTTCCGGCTCTTCATTGGTGGGAACCGATGCGGGAGAGCTGGCGGGGATCGGTAAAAACGGTGTGATGATTAATGATAATCTGCACCAGGTTATTGAACACTTTGATGTACTGGTCGATTTTACGCGTCCTGAAGGGACATTAGCCTACCTCTCCATTTGTCGGCAATATCACAAATCCATGGTCATCGGAACGACAGGTTTTGATGATGCCGGTAAATACGCGATTGCAGAAGCCTCCCGTGAAATCCCTATTGTTTTTGCTGCAAATTTTAGTGTTGGTGTCAATTTGGTACTAAAACTGCTGGAAAAAGCTGCCACAGTGATGGGGGAATATACCGACATCGAGATTATTGAAGCCCACCACCGCCATAAAGTGGATGCGCCGTCGGGAACCGCACTGGCAATGGGAGAGTCTATCGCTAATGCATTAGGCCGTGATCTCAAAACCTGCGCCGTTTATACCCGTGAAGGCCATACGGGAGAACGCGATCCTAAAAGCATTGGATTTGCCACCATCCGGGCAGGTGATATCGTTGGAGAGCATACCGCGATCTTTGCCGATCTCGGTGAACGTGTAGAGGTAAGCCACAAGGCTTCAAGCCGCATGACCTTTGCTAATGGCGCTATTAAAGCAGCAATGTGGTTAACAGGGAAAAGTAGTGGGCTTTATAATATGAAAGATGTACTGAGCCTTGACAAGATTTAATTTTAAAAAATTATAACTATCTGTAATTACGCAATTATTTTATAAATAGTTGCGTAATAATGATATATAAGAAACATATTCATCAAACAGCCAAATTAATCACCATTTTCATAATAATAGTTAGCCTTTTTGTTGCTTTTTTCCCATAAACACAAAAAAAGCGCGATATTTTTGCTGTTCTTAAGTTTTCTCTCACCATAATCGTTTATCTGCTTCCACTTTCCTTATATTTTTCAGCTATATTTACTCAATATGAGACTGAGAGTTGTAAAAAAGCCAATAAAAATGCCATTTTTTGTAGACAACCCCCACTCTCATCATTAGAATGCGCGCAATTTGCCAAAATTTTGTCAAAAATCAGGATTGGCATTGATTTTAAGGACTAATTTTGAATTAATATGCACTGGATGCAACTAATTATTCATTTTGGAGGGCGTTTTGATTAAGTCAGCTATATTGGTTCTGGAAGATGGAACCCAATTTCACGGTCGCGCTATTGGTATAGAAGGTGTGGCTGTTGGAGAAGTGGTCTTCAATACCTCAATGACCGGATATCAAGAAATACTTACCGACCCTTCCTATTCCCGCCAAATTGTTACTCTTACTTATCCCCATATTGGTAATGTCGGCATCAATGCCGCTGATGAAGAATCCCCCGCCATTCAAGCCCAAGGCTTAGTTATTCGTGATTTACCCTTAGTGACCAGCAATTTCCGCAGTGAAGAAAACCTGTCTGATTACCTGAAACGTCACAATATTGTCGCTATCGCAGATATCGATACACGCAAGCTAACCCGTCTGTTAAGAGAAAAAGGGGCACAGAACGGCTGTATCATTGCAGGTAATGAGGCGGATGCCGAAGTTGCGCGGGAAAAAGCACAAGCGTTCCCAGGCCTGAAAGGCATGGATTTGGCAAAAGAAGTCACGACGGCACAATCTTATCAATGGGTACAAGGAAGCTGGACGTTAGCAGATGGGCTACCCGAAGCGCGTAAAGAGCAAGAATTGCCTTACCACATTGTGGCCTATGATTTTGGGGTGAAGCGCAACATCCTGCGTATGCTGGTCGATCGTGGCTGCCGCGTTACCGTAGTACCGGCAAAAACGCCCGCCGATGAAGTCCTGAAAATGGCACCGGATGGCATTTTCCTGTCTAATGGACCGGGTGATCCAGAGCCATGCGACTATGCTATCGAAGCGATTAAAACCTTCCTGGATACCGAAATCCCTGTATTTGGCATCTGCTTAGGACACCAGTTGCTGGCGCTGGCCAGTGGTGCAAAAACCGTGAAAATGAAGTTTGGTCATCACGGTGGCAACCATCCCGTCAAAGATCTGGATCGCAATGTTGTCATGATCACTGCACAGAACCACGGTTTTGCTGTTGATGAAAGCTCACTGCCCGCCAATCTGCGTGTAACGCATAAATCACTCTTTGATGGCACCTTGCAAGGCATTCATCGTACTGACAAACCCGCATTCAGTTTTCAGGGACACCCTGAAGCCAGCCCGGGTCCACATGAAGCCGCTTCACTATTCGATCATTTTATCGAGTTAATTGAGCAATATCGTCAGGCAAACGTTCAGAACACCAAATAATCAGGGGAAGAAGAAAAATGGCAAAACGTACTGATATTAAAAGTATCCTGATCTTAGGTGCTGGTCCCATTGTTATCGGCCAGGCTTGTGAATTTGACTACTCTGGCGCACAGGCTTGTAAGGCGCTGCGGGAAGAAGGTTATCGTGTCATTCTGGTCAACTCGAACCCGGCCACGATAATGACCGATCCTGAAATGGCTGATGCGACTTATATCGAGCCGATCCATTGGGAAGTGGTACGCAAAATTATTGAAAAAGAGCGCCCGGATGCCATTTTGCCAACCATGGGCGGGCAAACGGCACTCAACTGTGCATTGGAACTGGAGCGCCAAGGCGTACTGCAAGAATTTGACGTCACCATGATTGGTGCTACCGCTGATGCCATTGATAAGGCAGAAGATCGCCAGCGTTTTGACAAGGCGATGAAAAAAATCGGTCTGGACACCGCACGTTCTGGTATTGCCCACACAATGGAAGAAGCGCTGGCGGTCGCCGAAGAAGTCGGTTTCCCTTGTATTATCCGCCCCTCTTTTACCATGGGTGGAAGTGGTGGTGGCATCGCCTACAACCGGGAAGAGTTCGAAGAAATCTGCGAACGCGGCTTAGACCTCTCTCCAACCAACGAATTGCTGATCGATGAATCCCTGATTGGCTGGAAAGAGTATGAAATGGAAGTGGTGCGGGACAAAAACGATAACTGCATTATCATCTGCGCCATTGAAAACTTCGATCCCATGGGTATCCATACCGGTGACTCCATCACCGTAGCGCCAGCACAGACACTGACCGACAAAGAATACCAAATCATGCGTAACGCTTCGATGGAAGTATTACGTGAAATTGGCGTAGAAACCGGTGGTTCAAACGTTCAGTTCGCAGTGAACCCGAAAAATGGCCGCCTGATCGTCATTGAAATGAACCCACGAGTCTCCCGTTCATCCGCGCTGGCTTCCAAGGCAACAGGTTTCCCAATCGCAAAAATCGCCGCAAAACTGGCGGTCGGTTATACCCTTGATGAATTGATGAACGACATCACGGGAGGACGTACTCCAGCCTCTTTCGAGCCTTCCATCGATTATGTTGTGACGAAAATTCCTCGCTTCAACTTTGAGAAATTTGCCGGCAGTAATGACCGCCTGACCACCCAGATGAAATCTGTCGGTGAAGTGATGGCGATTGGCCGTACTTTCCAGGAATCCATGCAGAAAGCCCTGCGCGGTCTGGAAGTCGGCGCAACCGGATTTGATCCTCAAGTCAATCTGGATGATCCACAATCCCTGACCAAAATCCGCAGTGAATTGAAAAACGCCGGGGCTGAACGCATTTGGTATATCGCCGATGCTTTCCGCGCTGGCATGTCTGTTGATGGACTCTTCAACCTGACCAATATCGACCGCTGGTTCCTGGTGCAAATTGAAGAGTTGATTCGTCTGGAAGAACAAGTTGCAGAACAAGGTATTAACGGACTGACCTCTGATTTCTTGCGTCATCTGAAACGCAAAGGTTTTGCTGATGCGCGACTGGCGAAACTGGTGGGTGTCTCCGGTAATGAGATCCGTAAGCTACGCTATGACTACAACTTATATCCAGTCTACAAGCGGGTTGATACCTGTGCGGCAGAGTTCTCTACTGATACTGCTTACATGTACTCTACATACGAAGACGAATGTGAAGCCAACCCGAACAATGACAAGCCAAAAATCATGATATTGGGCGGAGGCCCGAACCGTATCGGACAAGGTATTGAGTTCGATTACTGCTGTGTACATGCTTCGCTGGCTCTGCGTGAAGACGGTTTTGAGACCATCATGGTGAACTGTAACCCTGAAACGGTTTCTACCGATTACGACACGTCCGATCGTCTTTACTTTGAACCTGTTACACTGGAAGACGTGCTGGAAATTGTGCGGGTTGAACAACCCAAAGGGGTTATCGTGCAATATGGCGGCCAGACACCACTGAAACTGGCTCGTGAACTGGAAGCGGCGGGTGTACCTATTATCGGCACCAGCCCTGATGCCATTGATCGTGCAGAAGACCGCGAGCGTTTCCAGCAAGCGGTTAATCGCCTTGGCCTGAAACAACCCGCCAATGCCACGGTATCCACTATCGAGCTGGCGGTTGAAAAAGGGAATGAGATTGGTTATCCGCTGGTCGTTCGTCCATCGTATGTGCTGGGCGGGCGTGCAATGGAAATCGTATACGACGAGTCAGACTTGCGCCGTTACTTCCAGACTGCGGTTAGCGTATCCAACGATGCGCCCGTCCTGCTGGATCGCTTCCTCGATGATGCTGTTGAAGTTGATGTGGATGCTATCTGTGATGGTGAACGTGTCCTGATTGGCGGTATTATGGAACATATCGAGCAAGCGGGTGTTCACTCCGGTGACTCAGCCTGTTCTTTGCCAGCTTATACCCTGAGCAAAGAAATTCAGGATGTGATGCGCCAGCAAGTTGAAAAACTGGCCTTTGAACTGCGTGTCCGTGGCCTGATGAACGTCCAGTTTGCGGTGAAAGACAACGAAGTTTATCTGATTGAAGTGAACCCACGCGCAGCACGTACCGTTCCCTTTGTTTCCAAGGCAACGGGGATGCCACTGGCAAAAATAGCGGCACGTGTGATGGCAGGCCAGTCTCTGCTTGAGCAAGGGACAATTGAAGAGATTATTCCACCTTACTACTCCGTCAAAGAAGTGGTACTGCCATTCAATAAATTCCCAGGCGTTGACCCCATTCTGGGACCCGAAATGCGTTCTACCGGTGAAGTTATGGGAGTTGGCCGGACGTTTGCCGAAGCTTTTTCAAAAGCAATGTTAGGCAGTAATTCGACCCTGCGCAAAAAAGGCCGGGCACTGCTGTCTGTACGTGAAGGTGATAAAGAGCGGGTTGTCGATTTGGCCGCTAAGTTACTTAAACACGGCTTTGAGCTGGACGCAACGCACGGTACAGCCATTGTGCTGGGTGAAGCAGGGATCAACCCACGTTTGGTGAATAAAGTTCATGAAGGGCGGCCGCATATTCAGGACAGAATCAAAAATGGTGAATATGACTATATCGTTAATACCACCGCAGGCCGCCAAGCGATTGAGGATTCAAAACTGCTGCGTCGCAGCGCACTGCAATATAAAGTGCACTATGACACAACCTTGAATGGCGGTTTTGCAACGACTATGGCACTTAGCGCAGATCCGACTGAGCAGGTTATTTCGGTACAGGAAATGCACGCCAAGATTGCCAAATAGGGATACCCTACCCAATAAGATACCGCCATTTTTGGCGGTAAAAAAGCAAAGCCATTCCTGAATTGGAATGGCTGCTATCACTCTAAGATAGAGTGTTACAAACCCAATATTGTTTCTGCTACACAGGTATATTGATTATTCATATGAACCTTAGGGGGCATAAAACAATCCTCTAAAAACCAGTTTGCGGGCGTTTCCAGGGCAATAGAAATAGCGACCAAATGCTCCAGACTGATTTTATTGGTTCCGCGTTCATAACGTGACAATTGCTGATGACTCACTCCTATTTTGTCTGCCAGCTCTGCTGCTGTCACTCCAATTTCTTTTCTTTTCATTTGGATTCTTTTTCCTACCAGCATACTGACTTGCATAATCTCTTTACTCTCAATTTATAAATAAGTTAAATAAACTATTGCTGTACCTTCATATTTTCCGGCTTTCGGTGGCGTTAATGTGTGCAATACTGACGTCAGTGTGAAATCTTTGACCGCATTCTTTCCGTCAGCAACGACATTCACGCCATTTGCTGCATTTTGGTTATTAATTTGCAATGTAGAATATATTTGCTTATCGGAATCGAGATAAATTCTGTCTTCATCATTGGTTGATCTGGCATACAACATAATCTTGTTGCTACCAACAGCACATTCAAATGTACCGTTAATTGTGCGGGTAGCATTATTCACATCTGCCGCAGTTAATTCCCCATAAGCAATTTCAGAAGGTAATTCAATTCGACAACTTTGATTAGGGGGCGGCATTTTATTGCAAGTAGAATTGGGGAATTGTTGAGCATGACCGTATCCCGGATCTATCTCCGTTGTATAAAACAAACCGATACAATCCGCCTCTGTACTTATGATGGTAAATGTTACCCGTTTAGGAATGCCAAATTTGCGTTTATAAGCTCGCATAACGTCAGCGGTTGTCCGATAATTACCTGCATTCAAACATACCCTTGCATCATTGCAAGAGCCGTGCATTCCCGGCTGATACCCATTCTTATACATCACATCTGGGCCAACATAGCATGTGGTATTTCCATAGCAAGGATTCGGTATCCCTTCTTCCTCAGTCCATGCAATAATTTCCATGGTTGTGACAGCCTGGTTACCTGATGGAACCATATTAACCGGCATAACATAAGCCCCACCATAAACATGCGTGGTACTGGCTAAAAACAACAGGGCTGCTAGCTTCAACAACGATTTTTTAATATGGCGCATAACTTATTTTCCAATAACATCAAACTCTGACTAAAGATCGTGGATGAAAAACCAGTCAGCATGACTAGTCGTAATTAACTTCAAACGTCGCGACAGCAGTAAATGGACCAAAACCAATCTTTTTCTCTTGAATAGCACGGGGGGCGGCTTGTATATATGCCTGGAATGGAATCTCATTATTTCGACTATCGGCTAATAACGGGAATTCACTGGTTTTATTAAACGGCATCGGCGTACCATCAACTTTTTCCATACCGATGGCAACACCACGAATACGCCCGTCAGATCGAATTGCCAACAGCCCCGGCAGCTCTTCGCTTTGCTCTCCTAAGAACTTGATTTTAAGTCGCTTTGTTATACGTGGGTCACAATCCTCTAAATACAGCTTAAATTGCTTGCCTTTTGTCCGATGTTGCAGATAAAGATCACGGTTAAGAATATTGCCAAAATCCACTTCTATATTTTGATTTTCTGTCTTAATCGAACAAGCAGGAGCAAGTACAGTTAACGTAATCCTGACATCCTGACGTAAATTATCCCGTGCATACGCACTTTGCTGGCTACCCATGCCAAAAAGAAACAGCATCGGCAATACATATCTGGATAATCTGATGCTTAACGGATTCATTATTATTTACCCTACGGTTATCCAACCAGTTACCGAAAAAACTCACTATATTCCGGCTAATTCTGTCTTGATGCTCCATCAACACCTTGATTGATGGAACATCATCTGTACAACTTAAATCAGCTTCCATCAGTGACAGCTTTTGTCACTGCGCAGGTATTTCCACTACAGTTAAATATTAATTGTGGTCGCCCACCATAATCATTGACATAAGTCAGTATCGGCGTATTGCCTAAGGCGTTAGCGGTTCCTCCCAGTTTTTCACTACTTCTGGGTGCCAACATCAACGGCTCAAACCCTCCGACACTTTTACCGTTCACTTTGTTCGATGCTTCTGAAATCGTGACGTAATAAGGTGTTGGGTTATTCACCACATATTGACTGCCTTCGCGGGTTAAGGTGAGTTTTTCCTGCCACGGGTTATCAAGATCAATACGGCGTGCAATCACCGCTTCCGGGCGATAGAACAGTTTGACTCGCGTCTGTAAAGCGATTTGCAGCACATTGGATTTTTCACTGCGTGGGGGGATCTCACGAATATTGAAATAGAACAGACTTTCCCGATCTTGTGGCAATTGAGCTATCGTTGGTAGTGTCTGAATTTTGATTTGGCTCTTTGCGCCAGCTTCAACACGCTGTACTGGTGGAACAATCACAAGCGGGCCGTTGATCTTATCTCCCTTCTCATCTTCAAGCCATGCCTGTGCCAAATAAGGCAAATCAAGATGCTGATTTTCAATATTCAGACTGACGGATTTGGTATTTCCATTAAAAATCACCCGAGTACGATCCAACGCTATCGCTGCCATTGCCTGATGAATGGATGTCAAACAGGTTACCGTCATGGTGGCTATCATTAGAATATTTTTCAGTTTCATAATGTCATTTGCTCATGCTCAAAAGAGACTCATATATTGATATTGCTGCACTGGCTAATCGCCATATTTTTCAGTCCAGACAGATATAATACGCTATTAAATAACGATTTTTTGGATAGTTTAATGACAATTTACTTACCATCACCTGTTAAAAACCGGCAAGGCAGTAAAAGTGAAGTTAACGATTCTGATGTTATTTCATCTGGCACCGTCATTTCACACTGAGCACCACCATCCCAATGGACTTGCAGTTTTTCACCCTGATTTATTCCACTCAGATAAACATATCCGTCATCACTGACAATCCCGATTTCACGTTGGGCACTATTCATGACTGATGCACCAAACGGCGGGGATGAACCGTCAGATAACCTGATAATTACCATCGCTTTACTACCTGATATCACCTGGAATTTACGATAACCAATCGCACCTTCTGTTAATGTTGCCTGCTGAACAGAACGCAATGCCTCTACATCATCTGGCAAGTTATCTAAGTCAATATTTGCTCTGTTGCGATAGTAGTTGTTCACATCGGCCAGCACCGCTTTACCAAAGTAGTTGGTATGCACCGCTGAACCAAATCCCCGGACAGGCACATTGCTAACCCCTTCTGTATCGACCATCAAGCGCGTTGCGCCAGACATATTAGTACGGTGCAGTGCAGCCCCTTTTGCCGTTACAGTCACCCCACCTTGCAGGCCAAGGGCTGCCGTCGTATTGCCACCATCCCGATAACTGGCACTGGCCGTAAGCAACGTCTGGTCACCATAATGGTTGTAATAACCGTCAACCGATGCCCTGCCATCGATACTCGTGCCCACTGCAACACGATAGTTATTGCGATCATCAATACGGTCAAAATAACCTACTGTATGCGCATTGCCCTGACGATTAACCAACCCGTTGTAGCTGACAGTGCCACTTTCTCCCCACGGAATGGAAAGATTCAGATACATGCCGTCATCTTTTTTATTGTCAAAATTGTTACGATAGGCTGACAGATTGACGCTGATATTTTTATAACGCCCAATATCAAAATACTTGGATAAGGAAATGTTATAGCGATCGTTTGTTGGCCGATTCCAATAAGTTTGATGGCTATAGTTGAGATAGGCACTTAAGCCAATATCGGTAAATTGTTTGTTGAAAGTAATGGTATACATCTCTTTACCGCTATTGGAAGAAACGCTGCGATAGCGGCGATCGATATACTGCTCCATATTCATGAAATTGCGCTCAGAAAAACGATATCCGGCAAACGTCACCTGACTGTGATATTGATCAAAACGTTTCGAATAACTGAGACGATAAGATCCACCGGTCAGGTTTTTGTTTTCTCCCGGTAATCTTGCCCTTGATTCCGTGACATCAAACGACAGTGCACCAAACATCATCAAGTCGCGGCCGATCCCCAGTGACAAAGCGTTATAATCTCCTGCGGCTAAGAGACCGCCATACAGCGACCAACCGCTGTTAATTCCCCACGAGAATTCACCCATGCCGAATGCAGGCCCTTCACGACGGTGCTTATCATTCGTGGACTGACCACCAACAAATTTATACTGTACGCGTCCGGGGCGGGTCAGATAAGGGATCGTCGCAGTATTAACCTGAAACTCTTGCACACCACCGTCTTGCTCTTCAACTCTGACATCCAGCGTTCCTACCACCGCATCGCTCAGATCCTGAATACGGAATGGACCAGAAGCGACCTGAGTTTCATACAGCACTCTCCCCTGTTGTCTGACCGTTACCTTGGCATTAGTCCGTGCTACCCCTGTGACTTCAGGCGCATATCCACGTAAATTCGGGGGCAACATATTTTCATCAGTCACTAAACTGACCCCCGTATAGCGGAAGCTATCGAAAATGTTGGAATTGAGGTAATCCTCACCCAATGTCAATTTCGCTTCCAGGCGGGGGATCGCACGATACATGTAGTAACGGCTCCAATCCCAATCACGTTCTCTTCCACCAGAAGAGCCTGATTTATCGCCACTTTGGTTTTTGAAACGGTTATATTTGGCCTGCCAATCAGCCCGCAAACGCCACTCCCCTGCATTCATACCCGCTGTTCCGATGGCGCTTATTTGTTGGCTGCTACTCCCGTGAACGGGTCTGGAGGTTTGTGCGTTAATGTTATAATCAAACAGTAATCCGGGTATCCCATTATCCCAACGAGCAGGAGGATCCCAATCCGGTAAGTCATATTCCAGATAAATTTTAGGTATGATTAAATAAAGCGTATAAGTAGCGAGATCACCTCTGGCTGACATACCTGGCAACGTATTGAGATCAAGACATTTGCCTTCATTCTGCCAACCTAATTTTTCTACCCACTGTTGTTTCAGTGCGATTTGTTTCACCAATTCAGGGGAGATGCAGGCTTCACTGTCTGTTGGTTCATCAGGCGGTGCAATGAAATCGATAGAATAGGTATCCGAAAGCTCATGCTGATTCATCCGAACACTCATCATATAGTTACCCGGCATGATGTAACCTGCACGTGCAAATTTATCCAAATCAATATTGGCACGTTCATTGACATCCAGTGCACCAATATTGAATTCAATTGATGATCTGGAATGAGCTGTCTGAATACCAGACAATGCAAACAGTATAAGAGCAAAAAGAGGATTAATTCCGAATAGTAAGTGCTCTGTTTTTATTTTATTAGCTGTTCTTTTTTGATTAATCACATTATTTCTATTAAAGATATTTTTTCTATTACAGCTTGTCTTTTTATTACTGATTATTTCTCTATAATCAGATAAAAAATTATGATTCATAGCATCTGAAAACAAAACCATAGCATCCTCTGAACAATGAATCGTTAATCATCCAGTTTGAATTTAGCCGCTACCTGACGCGACCAAGTCTGTAAGCGCACAGGCGTTCTTACCTCATACATGGCGTCATTAAAGTTCATCGATCTAAATTGAGGACCCTGACCGATACTGAGGTTGCAGAGATAGCCACATGTCCTGCCTAACCGTAATATATTAAGTGCTCTGTTTGTGCTTCACTTATTAAATAAAAAAGGGTATTTCAATTTACCACTACAGGGATCACTTTGTTAATGACACAATCTGCTTACTCAATCATAAATAATATTGACCTGCATCAATAAAACAGATCTTGTTACAGAATATTGTAGCCATACCTTACTTACACGCACTATCCCAGAAATACCCTAAATATATTATCAGGAAAATCGAGGTGAACAATTAAAGTGAGTTTCCTGATATTCAAGCATTAAAAATGATCAGATAGCTTGCAATATTATTGGTAGCTTAAGGTAAAGTTTGCGATCGCCGTGAAATCACCTGGTTTTACAACTACAGAATTTTTACCGTCTTCTCCTACAGCTGTCAGGCCTTTCAGATGTGCGGCGAAATTCAGATCGTTGTTGCCATCATGGATAGACATGCTGTCTGACGCTGTACCCAAAGGAATGACTTTGTTGCCATGGTTAGTGATTGCGATTGCTGCACCTTGTGCTGTGCCTTCAATAGCCAGCAAACCTTTCTCAGGAGCTTCCGCACCAGTAAAGGTGGTTCTCACACCTGATTGAGTATCAAGAGTACAACCTTCTAATTCAATTTTGAAAGATTTAGAGGCTGAACGGCCACCATCTTTCAGAGCATTACTGGAAACGGCACCCATATCAACTTCAACATTGGTGTTTTTGATTGAGCAAGGCGCATCAATGATAGAACCTCTGAATTTAACTGTACCGTTACCTTCAGTGGGTGCTGCACTTGCAGCGCCAGCAGTCAAAGCTACACCAAAACCTAAAACCATCGCCAATTTGTTAAGTTTCATAATTTAACTTATTCCTTTAATAAAAAAGTAGATATTTATAGCCAAAGGGAAGCCGAAGCACAGAAATTAATTTCTGATACTTAGACTAATGATTATTTAGTTTTTTGACTAAAATCATAACCTGTCAAAATAAACCAAACCGGCAATATCATTCTACATAATAAACCCTAAGTCAAATTTCAGATGATAAAACCACCTATGCACCTTAACGTCATATGAAATATGAATTTTTGCAAAAACTTGCGGATTATGAGTAGTATATTTTACTAATAATTTTTTAATTTTGGGGTATTCCCCTGAGTTATATCGAGCAATGTTTAGTAATTTAGCATCTTAATTGGTGTTGTTTTATTGCTCTGTTTTATCCTCCTGAAAGACAGGCGCATTTTATTATCCCGTTATAACCATAACAATTGGTTTTTATTGTCATGATTATCGTCAATGTCAATATAAAATAAGGATATTTATCTAAACAACATAATTACCAAGCTAATTGTTAATTGAAAATATCACTTAAAAAAATCGTTCAAATATTGTTAAGTTTATTATTTTTAATTCATTTTCCAGTCAAATTGAGAGGAAAGAAAATACCGATTAAATAAATAAACGCGATGCTCGACTTTAAC
>NZ_JBEBMB010000094.1:0-2915 GCF_040081915.1 Xenorhabdus sp. SGI240 | reverse complement strand
ACTCGTTTTGATTTTCATTAAAATGCCTTACCGCCAGTCTTGGCGCGATTTTCTCGTTTATGGTCTGCCCGATTGCGGTTGTATTCGAGCTTTTCAGCAATCGCGCCCTCGATGTCATAACCAAATGCCTCTGCATAATCTAAAATTCGGATCACTGCATCAGCCAATTCGACCTCAGCCATCGGACGATGAGGCAAATGGTCGTCCATCAAATTTTTACGCTCTCCCTCCATTGCCTCGCTGATTTCTGAGTGAATTAAACAAAGCAATGTACCTCGTTCTCTTGGATTATCCCACCAACCGGCGTCAACATTTTGCTGGTGAATTTGCTTTTGTAATTCAGTTAGTTTCATCTCAAAAGTCCTTCTTGTGTTGTTTATTTGGCTTGTCTTCGTTTCTCTTAGCTCTGTGCTCGCCTTCGACCTGATCGATAGAAAATAGACTCAGCCCCTTTTGCTCAATGTAGGTCGTGCCTGCCTTGCCGTGACGGTTGAGCCGTAAAATCAACTCGGTGAGCGTTTGGTCTGATTTCTCGTGATAGACTGAATCGCGATAGACCCCCATCCAGTAATCACAATCCTGCTCAATCTGGCCTGTATCGCGGCTATCAGATGCCACCGGACGCTTGTTGGCGCGTTCTTCGAGGTTACGGTTAAGCTGAGTCAGTAGAACAACAACTGTGTCGAGTTCTTTCGCCAGTATCTTGAGTCCCTTCGTGATGTTGCCGTAAGCGATGTCATTGCGGTCTGCCTTTTCGGTTTTCATCAGGGTTAGATAGTCAACGCCGATAAATCCAATTTTGCCAACCTGACGCTTGATTTTACGGCACTGAGCTTGGATATGAGCAAATGTCATGCCCGGCGTATCGTCGATCCAAACGTTAGGCGTATCTTTCAGCTCACCAATCGCCTTACTGAGCATTGCCCACTCGTAATCGTCATCAAGACCACCATAGAACGCATCAGAATTTATCCCGGACTTCTGGCTGACCATGCGCTCGAATAGCTGCTTATCGGTCATCTCCATGCTGAACATCAACACTGGCAGCCCATCACCAGCAACGTTTTTCGCTATCTCGGTTAATACCGTGGTTTTCCCCATTTTTGGACGAGCACCAACGACAAATAACGATCCATTGACGATGTACTTAGGTGCCAGCATTTCATCCAAATCACGTAATCCAGTCTTAAGCCCTCTGTGCAGTTCGGGGTTGTTGAACCGCTCTTCCAATTCACTGAACCACTGATCGGCAATTTCACTCAGCGGCTTGGGCATGTGGTGCGCGTGTCAGTATTCATCCGGGGACGGATATTCCAATGGGGTCACTGGCAGATAAAACTACACGCAGAGCCAGAGCATCGGCTCATCGGTATTTCGATGATGTAGTCAGGAGTCGTAATTTGGAGCGCACGGATGCGTATCACTGGTTAGCAAGTCAACTGGAAATCAGTTTCAACGAATGTCACTTCGGCTGGTTTGATACTGATATGTGTGAACGGGCAGAGAATATATGCAGGAGGTTTAGGTGATAGTAATGAATAATCAAAATGAACAACTACCCACCGTTATAAATAGTGGAACTATTAACATCGACAATATTCAGATAACAGTTCATACATTGGATAACGGGCAGCGTGTAATAGATGAAAATAGTATGCGGATATTTTTAAATTGGCTGGGAGGTGATAATAATGAACAATGATGTGATTGAGTTGGCGCGTGAATCAGTTAGCAATATCACCGATGAATATATTACTGAACATTTTAAAGGAACTAATTACGGGCACGAAAATTATCGAGCCATAATTGAACAAGGATGTTTAAAAACCATGGCGGGATATAGTAATGGTGGAACCACGAAATCAATATTAATTAAAATGGGGTTAATTACAGAAAGGAATAAATTAACCAAATTAGGCCGTGAATTTTTATATCGTTCGTTTGAACTTAGGCCATGTAATGGCAGGTTAGGCGATAAACTCGCTGAATATGAAAATATGAAGCCTGTGGCTATATATAATTTAGCTGATGGCGAGGTTTATAAAAGCATTCATGATATAGGTGATGGAAAAAGCGTATTCGCAGTAAACCTATATCCTCACCCCAACAAATAAAGAACCATCATGGATATTATCGACGCAGCGAATGAATTAAATGAGCTGAGGTTATCTCATGCGCTCCAGAACCGCCCACCAGCATTAACCAGCATCAACGGTATGTGCCGATGGTGTGAGACGGAGCCAGCAATACACGGTGCATTCTGTAGCCGGGAATGTGGGGAGGATTATGAGCGGGATAGGAGGAAAATGAGGGATGAGTGACTACGGAGGCAGTAATACCCCAAAAGAACTGCGCGACCTCTGGCAAACTCCACTCCCGTTATTTCTGGCACTCGATTTAGAATTCGGATTTTATTTAGATGCCGCCGCCGATGCTCAAAATACCCTGTGCACAAATTATCTCATGGAACGAGATAATGCACTGGAATGTGATTGGGTGAGTTACGGTGCAATATTCTGTAATCCACCCTATAGCAATATTCCAAAATGGGTAGAGAAAGCCGCTATCGAATGTCAGAAATGGTTACAGCCAGTTGTGATGCTAGTTCCCTCTGACACATCTGTAGGCTGGTTTAAATTGGCAATGGAAACTGTCGATGAGGTCAGATTAATAACGGGTGGCAGGATTTCATTTGTTAACGCAGAAACACAAAAACCAGTAAATGGAAATAACAAAGGTAGTTTATTGCTAATTTGGCGACCATTCACTAACCCACGCAGAATAATAACAACCGTTGATCGAGATTATTTGATTAATGTCGGCAATGAACAATTGAGGAAAATAGCATGAAAGTAACAATCGAAGTACCGAACAAGAAAGACATTGATATGGTATTTGGATTAGTAGCAGATTTC
>NZ_JBEBMB010000093.1:0-7708 GCF_040081915.1 Xenorhabdus sp. SGI240 | reverse complement strand
CTCGGAGCGGTTTTTGGTGTGCACCAAAACTTTGCTCCCGGAACAGGCTTCTCGTCAATTTCTTATCCAGAATTCGGGTTATTTAACTAAATCCACTCCTGATTATTAATGGTTAAAATTATTTTTTGAATAAAATAATCTGCCCAATAAAAAATAATTATCAGTCGATAGAAAAAAGTAATTTGAATTAATTGCATGATAGAGGCATTTTATAGGGAGAATAATATCTATCTTCTGTTTTATCTATAGTCTAGAAGATCAGGTTGTTCATCTTTAAAATTAACAGCCAGAAATCAACACATACTATAACTATAAATGGCAATGATATAAAATCACCGGAGATTTTATTTTAAGGGATTAATATTTCACTTTAATATTTAGATGAGAAATTAAAATAATCATCTCTATGAATATTATTGACAATAAACGAAGAAATTAAGTGATTATATCCTGAAGTTATATATAAAAACACTCAATTAAGGAGTAATTCATGGGAAGTTTAGATAGTATAACGCTCTCTCCACCAACATTTCCGCAGGCACATGGAATCGATACTATTAACATACACGATCTGAGTATAATGGGTACTGAATATATATTAATGGAAGTGCCAAGATATGATGATGCTAAGACTGGTGATGAAATAGAGGGATATCTTTATTTAAGTGATGATAATAGCGTGGTTATAAAAAGTAGACCATACACTGTTGCACCAGATACATTACATACATCCCCATATACATTACTATTTACTGTGGATGAAATTTCTAAATTTGGCACCTATCAAGCTAAGTATAAAGTAATAAGTCATGGCAATGAACGTGAATCACCAACGGTAAACATTAAATTTATATCCTTTGATTCATCTAAATTATCTGACTATATTCCCAGTGTACCAGAAGCCACAGGTAAACAAGGAACCCTGCTGACAAAAGATGACTATTATCGGCTAGATAAGTTGGAAGTCATTGTGCCGGTTTATGATGGAATGGCTCCTGGACATGCTGTTAAGATCTTATGGAAAGGACGTCGTAGTGATATTACATATGAACCAGAAACTCAAATAGTAACTGAAGTCATACCGATGACATTCTATATTCCTCGTATGGAGTTTATTGACACTATTGGCGATACTGCTACGTTGTATTTTTCAGTAACAAGAACATCTGGTAGTGATGTTGTTGAGTACTCAGGAGATTTACAGCTTGAAATTGAAGGGCAAGCACTTAATTTACCTGCACCTAACCTTGAATATAATGATGATTCTATTCAAGTTATAATACGTTATCCTGGTATGAGATCAAATCAAACAGTAAACATCCGGTTGGTAGGCCAGACAATGTGGCAAACTAACTATCAAGTACTTGACAATATAGAACGGATAGCAATAGATATCCCTTCTGATTGGGTACAAGAAAATAGCGGAAAACTGGTTCTAATTGATTACGCTGTAGGTGATATATATGGAAACAGAGATAATTTCTCTCATATATTAAGACGGGTTTTACTGAAAGGTGGAATAATAGTTCCTTCAACTAATTATCCTATTGAGGTATCACTTGGTGACGGCTCTACCGTTTTTAATGGTCAGTCTATTTACTTAGAAGTAACTATTAAAGCGAATATACCAACACTGAGTGAAATATCTAATATTAAAATAAAAAGTTCGTCGAATTCTATTCATCAAATTATATATAAACCATTTTATATTGTGAATGTTGGCCAAGAAAATCATGGTCGATCTATACTATTACTAACGGTGGATAAGAATAATTCTCTTTCAGATATTCATTTTGAAGTTGTAGCTTATAAAATAGATGGGATTACCCCGGTAAATAATGTTGATCATTTGTCTGTTACATATAAAGTGAGTAAAAATCCTCCGCAAGAAGTAATTAAATTAAAAACTGATAATGAATTTATAAGAGTGCCGAAAACAGATAATCCAATAACTAGCCAACAAAGTACCTACAATATATATGAAGGAGTGGTTAGTGATGCTCATGGTAATCCAATAAAGAAAACTCAGGTTATTATTTCAACGCGCCGAGATCAACTCTCTCCTGGATCTGGGATAATAAATATAACTCACGAGCCAGAAGTGAATCCTACTACTCCTATCACTCCTATAGGAAAAGGTGATCACCGATATTTCATCACTTTAAATAGTGATGAGAATGGTAAGGTAAAATTTCGGGCATATCCTCAAAAAGGTAAATCAGCAAGAATTGATTTTTTAGCATCAATACCAAATTTAACACGAGATACATATACAGCATCAATGTGTATTTTTCCTGATAATTCCAATGATCGTCAATTAGATAGTCCTTTTATCAATGAAATAGAGGAAGGTGGAATACTTAAAAAGCTACTTGGAAGAACTCAGTTTAATGTGGAAATTAACTCATATGATGGTGCTTACGGAACAGATGTTCTTGCATTTTTTACTGAATATGATGGAACAGATAAAAAAACATTACTGTCTCCTACATATAGAACTGGAGATATAGATGAATTAGAAAACACACCTTTTCCTTTCACATATGACCAATTAGAGCCTAATAAACTCGGGGGGTTATATTATATGGTGATATCCCAACAAGGGGGAGCTAGATATTCCCAATCTTTTAATGTGAAATATGTTCAGAATGAAGATTCTCCGGGTGGAAATAAAAACGAGGTATATGATAAAGTTACTGTATATTCTACTTATGCAGACTTTCCCATCAAACCTAGTACTGAAACTGCCACAGTTTCTGAATCATCTGCCGTAATTTTTGATCTAATAAGTCAAGGTCTTGTTTTCGGTGAGGGTAAGGATAATAGCAAAAGTGCAGGATTATATGTATTTATAGAAGTGGCAGATAGTGCTGCCGTAAAAAATTTACCACAGCCTAACCAGAGTGGTAAAGTGAGGGCAAGTATAAAATCTTCCAAGGGCCTGGTATCTAAAGAGTATGATTTTGATTTAAAAACTCCAAAACAAGATGGGAAGGTTAAATATCAAATAGTGACTATTCCATTTTGCTTCCTTAAAGGAACACTGCCTATAAACGGTTATGATCCTTCAAGATTATATATTGATTATTATATAACAACAGATGCTGGAGAAAGCACATATAGCAAAACCTGGAAGATTGATATTAACACTATGGATCCAAATGAATATGCTGATGATGACTATTATGGATGCCCGTCTTAATTTATAGATAAAATTACATATTGATGTTTTCAGTATTATATATTCCAAGTCAATATTATGGCTTGGGATATTATCAAGAATAAATATTTCACTAATTATAAGGCGCAGGCTTTAATACTTTAAAGTTATTCTTAATACAGCACTCACTTTGTGCAGTATCATGCATTAGTTAAATAGACTATTTTTTATTGACATCAAATGTATTTTCATATGGGTTATTATGTCTAATTTGAGTTATATATCAGGTGTCATCTAATAATGGCATGTGCATATGTTTAACTAAACAATTATGGATTTCAAGGTGAAAAAATGAATATTGAAAATAATAATATAAAATTAGCAGAACCCTGCTTGCCAGGAAAACTTTGTGTATCTATTCCGGATGGTTCAGATATTATTATTGGTCAGTCTGTTTATCTGACAGTTACACTTATAGCAGATCCAAAAGTGATAGAGGATATTCAGGATATTTCAATAAAAAATGATCCAGCGGTAGTTGAAGTAATACGCCATGTTAATTGGGCGGCCACAAAAGATAAAAATGGAGGTAGTGCGATATTTCTATTGAATTTTAAGAGTGATGTTTTACCGGATAACTTAATAAGTTATAGTGTTTATGTGGTTTCAAATTCAGGTTCAGATGTACCAGGGATGATATCATCAAATGTCACCTATACGGCAAAGAAATTCAGTCCTTATAAAACTATCTCGCTTGAACATAGTGAAAATTATTTGGTAACACCAACCGTTGATAATAATATTGCTAATCCCAATAGCGAATATATCTTGATTAGTTCGACAATTACTGGGGATGATGGTAACCCGTTGAAAAATGTTGCCGTGGCTATTTCCTCTTCGCAATCAAAGAAATTAAACCTAGTGGTTTTTGCTACAGATGATAAGTCGCCTCAACCTATTGAGGTTAAATCCTATAATAATATTGATTTTATTACTGTCTATTCTGATTCAGATGGAAAAATCAGATTCCGTATCTATCCAATAAAATATACACAAGTCAGACTTGATCTGACAACGGCAATACTTAACCTTACCGGTTTTACTCAAGCTTATACTCTGTATGTTATTAATTCCCCCCATAATAACCCATTTGAACTTGGTAGCCCAACGATACAAGAAATGGGAGATGGTAATATAATTAAACAAGATTCGTCTTCTTCTTCGAAATATTTTCATGCACAAATACCTTCTTATCAACCTGCTTATGCTACAGATGGAATTCTGTTTTTTATAAGTAGTAGATTACATGATAAACCAAAGTTACTTGAACCTATATATAAGGTTAATAATGTTAATGAGTTATCAAATGAAGTTTTTAACTTATCATACAGTGAGTTACCCATTAACGAACGGGTTGAGTTTTATTATCTGATTTCTTCTGTAGAAGGCGAAGTAAGAAAATCTTACCCAATTACATTAGAATATGTTGGTAACGACTCATCCAACGAAGAGGTCTACGATAAAGTCAAAGTATATACCAGTCACGCAACACCTCCTATTGATGTGTATAGTGAAGAAAATGAAACTTTTGAATGGCATGGTATCATCTTGAGCATGATAAATCGTAATAAAAAATCTGGTCAAAGCGCTAAGGGGGTGACAGGGCTATATGTGGCGATTATGGGAACTAATGATCAAAATAATAAAAATCTACCACAACTCGGTAGCAAAGGATATTTGAATGTCTATATTAAAACACCAACATCCAGAAATACGCATAAAAGTTATCAATTCTCGTTACTACCTACTGTTGATTCGGGAAAACAAACAGACCATGCTGTAGTTAATATCCCATACTGTGACATTAACCGAGCTGGACCTTCATTCTCCAAAGGGTTAGGGACACTCTCTTTTGATTATTATATCGAAAATAGTGATGGTTCTAAAACATATAGCAAAAAATGGACTACCAAAATTAATACCGTCTTACCAAATCAGGCTAATGATAATAATGATGGATGTGATCCTTTATAAAATGTCTGTCAATTATTATATCTTGACAAGATAAAAATATTAAAAATAAGGGAATGATATGAAAAATAATTTATTAATAGATGAAGAATCTATATCAATATATTTTGAAAAAGAATTTTTCCAAGTGCTAGACTATGATAATGCTCCACCTCATGGTGATTGTATTAAGGCGGTTGCATTAATCAGAGATAAAGAAGGAAAGCCATTACCAAATGTTTCCGTTGATATTCTTGAAAAAGATAATGCTTATTTTGAGTTGATTGGTATTTATCATTCCGATAAAGAAAAACCTGTCAAAATTAAAAAATTTTCTTCTGATCAAAAATACTTTTCTATTACTTCCGATAAAAATGGAAATTTGGTCTTTTATATTTACCCTAAAAAATCAACATCAGTAATATTTCAAGTTGATTCTATGATAGTGGGTGTAACAGATCGTATGTCTTCAAAAAATAAAGTGTATATTATAGATAACAATAAAGAAGACTTGAATCTTTCTCCACTTGGTATAGGCGAAGATAATGGCAGCTTACAGGTAGACCCTAACTTGAATGCCTTTAACGTTTTAATCCCAAATTATCCTGGCGCCAAGAGAGATGACACAATACTATTTTTTATTAACAAGCAATATGTGAAAAAATCATTTCTTGTTCAAAAGGTGGATGAATTAGGCAATGATAGTTATATGACATTCCCTTATAATATATTTAAGGTGAATGAGATTGCTGATTTTTCTTATACTGTTGTAGACAACTTTGGGTCAGCACGATCTTCATATCCACAAGGCATAACATATCCTGGAGGAGGGTATAATCAACCAATTGATGATTTAACAAGAATATATGATAGTTGTATAGTTTATAATAGTTATGGTTATAATGATGACAATAATATTGTCCGTGATTCAATTCATGAAAAAGATATAGATAATAAATGCAATAATCCATACCATGAAGCATTATTCGTTAAGATGGTCGGAACGAGTGATTATAAAGATAAGACTAAAGTTCCACTTGGTGCTGAGGTTACATTAAACTTATATATTAATAATTATCCCAATACCATTTGCCAATCTAAAGTAAGGGCAATGCCAACTCAACCAGATAATAATGGCAATACAGTACCATTACTGTTTGGTATTCCTTTTAGCAATGTTAGACATATAGAAAATGGGGATATTTATCTTGATTTTCAAGTTAATTATTATGGAGATATTTCTTATGGCAAGATCTGGCGAGCCAATGTTTATACAGTACGGCCGGGAGGAGAAGTTGCCGGGGATGATTGCCCTGACGGTAAAACCTGGATTGATATAAGTTAACTTCATTATTTTAGATGGATTAATGATTTTTATAGAATTACTTTATTAAGGAATTATAAAAGGGGTGAAATATGTTGGAAAGTGATAAAGATCTGATCTTGTCAGATGATGATTTAAATTTATCTGTTAAAAATGGGGCTGATGTTATTATTGGTCAAAAATTTTACCTTGATATAGAAATGCCCAAAGGAAAAATTTCTCAATCACTTAATATAGGAGTGAAGGATTTTAAAGGTTTTAAAAGTGTAAAAATAATCAAACCAATTAATATTGAACAGGATAGCAAATCATATAATATGGTGATTTCATGCACTGTTAAAGGAAGCGGTTCAATAACCGTGGGAGAAGAAATACATTTTACACTCACAGGTGTTGATAAGGTAATAACATATTATGCAAGGGATTTGGTTAACAGTTCAATCCAATTGAAGAAAAATAAAAGCATTTGTGCAACACCAAATAGCAACGATATAGATGATAATAAAGATCATTATATCAGTTATGATACAACACTATTCGATACTAATGGTCAATTACTTAAACATACTCCCGTCAATATTTACTCTGAAATTAATGAGGATATAGAAAGAAACATAATAATTACTTCTGAACCTGATGGGGTAGGTCAAAAACACCAAATTATCAAACCAAAGAATTATGAAGGGAAAACTCAACTCATTATTACCAGTGATGAAAATGGAAGAATAAAATTCCGTGTCTATCCAGTCATGGATACGCCTGCTATTATGGGTTTAATCAGTCAAGTCGAAGGTGTTGCTGAATATCATTCTGGTGACATATATATGATTTCTGTTGTTCCACCCAATGATGATAACTCACTTAATCCACCAGATATTCCTGAGCTGGAAGGGGGTTCATTAGAAAGTGATGGACGTCAACGTTTCGAAGCAGAGATTGATTCCTATCCTAATGTATCCAAGACAGATAATGTTTTATTTTTCAACAAAAAAAAGGAAGATGATTCTTTTGATCCAGAAGGATTAATATTTCCGGTAAAAAAAATTTCCGATGTTTTAGGGAATATGGATTCAGAAAATTATAATTATACATTCTTAATGAGAAGAGATATTTTCCCATCAGGAAAAGACTCGATGCTTTATTATATAATAGCACCCGAGTTTGGCAATAGTATGTATTCATATGTTCGAGGTGTTATAGCAGAATCAACATAA
>NZ_JBEBMB010000092.1:0-2394 GCF_040081915.1 Xenorhabdus sp. SGI240 | reverse complement strand
CATAGAACACATATGGGGTGGTGCAAAAGCGATAAGAAGACAAAAAAGATGTTCAGTTGATGAGGTGTTCACCGAGCACATCGAGTGTGTCAGGTTATGTTGATTCTGCTATATCGATAACCTGCCTAAAGCGGTTTTCGATTCGCTGACTCATGCCAATTTCTGGGCCGATGACGAACAGATTGATGATATGCGGATCATACGGGGTGAACGGGTTGCAGGTGGCTGTTTGGATGTCCAGATATGGGAATTGGGAGAGTGAGATGGGGGAGATATTAAGGATACCGGGCACAAGAGATAAGAGTGCAACATGGATTACAGCATCATCCAGTAAAATTAATAGCTACCAGTACGTAGCCAACGCTCCGAGAAAATCTTACCTCGGTAAGTCCCGAAGATTAACGCCAACACAAGAGCGTTGGGTTAAGGCTATATTGTCACTATGGGCTGATGAGGTAGGTGGTTCAGCCTATTCTGGCGGATATGGAAGCGGCGGCGATGGTATATGGCGATTTGTTAGTGGATGGTCAGGAGAGCAGCAAGAGAAATTTATGACTGTATTCGAATGGCTGAGAAATGGCGGATACAGAGGAGAGGAACTACTGAAAAAAGCTCACATGATTTTATTTCCCAAACAATCACTCAGCGACATGTTTCAACGCGCCAACGATGTAGATGAAGCTGATTTTGTAGAGAAAGCGATCCTGAAAGCCTTTAGCAAGTCCAACCCCGTATATGTTCTCGCTACTGACTATTATCTTCGCAGAAACACTGTGCAAACTCTCGCAAATTATATGCAGAGTGATATTGCGCCGTGGCTGACCATTAAGCAGTGCATTGATCGGGTGAAATGGTGCATTAGTTTATTTCATGCAAAAGTTTATATGGTGCTACAGGATGAAATGGCTAAGGAGCGCATAAAAAAAGGAATAGAAGTAAAAAATATTTCTGAAATAACTTGAAAATAAGTTATGGAAGTGTATATTTTAGGTATGCTCGGAGCAAGAAGCGAAAGAGCGGGTAATAAGAGAACTGGGGCGGCGCTTATTACTGAACCGCCCAGTTGGTCACTTCGACTTAGGTCTGGGACTCCAACCACTCCGGCTGAGAGGTCGGAATAAATTCATAAGCCTCAATTCGTCGGGGCTTGGCTATTTTCTAATAATGATAAAAATTCGCTATATCTTTCTATGTCGATATTGCTGACATTAGGGTTCTTTTCCAGATCTTTTAATAATTCCCCTAGATTTTTCTTAGTGAAGAATTGTCTGGCGATTGATAGTTTTTCCTGAGCGAGTGCGATATTGGTATCAATAGCATTTACCATTTTAACGATGGATTTCAGTTTAGTTACTGACAGGTTGTCAGGATCACAGTCTTGGAGTTTTTGAGCTGCACCTCTTAAGTTTTCATTGAAGATCTTATCGAGGGTTTCTTCGGGTGAAAGAAAGTCAATATGTTTGATTTGACCAATTGCTTCCCTTTTTGTTTCTTCTATAGTGCGGCCAGTTGCTTCATAAAATTCAATTTCTTTTTTTGTTAAAGCTTTAATCTTATAAATAACACCATCGTTATTTGCATGCATTCTTCTCAGAGTAGTATAAGCAGAACGACCTATTACTTCTGGGTTATTTATTTTTTCAAATAATGAAATCGCCCAATAAATACTTTTCTTGCCGACTGTAAGTGAATTTACTTTCTTCCAGATTGGAAAGATTTGTGATTTATGATTACGGATAGCGATTTTTAATTCTTCTAGAACAACTTTATTTTTGAAGATAGCAGCCATTTCACTAAAAATAACGTGAAAATATTTAGTGCCGCATTGGTGACCTATATTTGCTTCTGTTCCATCTGTGGTCTTAACGATGTAACCAGTGCGGTGATGTGTATGACAGTTCTTTAATCCACACTGAATCATTGGATGGAGTTCATAATAACCAATGATATCATCTAAAGTTTTGTCTTTAATATCTAAATCATGAACATAATTACCTCTATTGATTATTTCACTCCAATCATGGATTTGAATTATTTTTTCATTATCATCTTGTAGGAATATTTTTATATTCATCACGTAACCTTTTTTAATTATTAACATCTTATTATAACACCAAGATGATCAACAAACACTCGCATTGGTCTTTAAGTGGCCTAATGGCGAGCGAAATATAGCCTTTTTTATTTATGCCACCGCAATCACTTTCATAATCAGGTCGCTCCGGTGGCCTTTTTTGTTACCGGGTATTCCACTGATGACCATTGAAGAACGCTACCGCTTTACATGGCAGGGTAAGGCCCGTGCGCGTCAAATTGCGCAAACGCCATCAACAGGCACCTTGCGCCCCTGTAAAGAAGAAAGTGTTAACTGGGATACTACAGAGAACCTGTTTA
>NZ_JBEBMB010000091.1:0-8205 GCF_040081915.1 Xenorhabdus sp. SGI240 | reverse complement strand
TCCCGAAGGTTGTCGCTTAGACGTCCGTGTCCAGATGCCGGAAGATTCGGTGTGGAATGTGGGGCAGGGGGAGGTGAATTCGGAGCCTTGATGATATGAAAAAGCCCTCGCGGGGGAGGGCTGATAGCTACTAAGCGGCTCTTACTATATAGTTGAATGCTATGTTGCGGGGGCGTGTTTCGTCACCGCCTGTATTGTTAGCAATTGAGTTTTCAGTAGCGCGTCCTATTACATCTCTGCCAATTGGGTAGCGGAGTTTATCTGGGAGGCCTTGGTATAAGGCTAGATAATTGCCACCGTTACCTTCCGCCAGTTGTATCTTTTTTGTTCTGTCAGCTTGCCACGATAAAACTTGGCGATTCGAGTCTACTCCGCGCTCATCATCCCAACCACGAATAAATTCCCCCCTTAAATCAGGCAATCTGCCCGATGGATAGGCAAGGGCAAGTTTCGGATATCTTACTGTATCAAATACTTCACCATTACATTTAAGCCAACCGTCCGGTGGAATTTCTGACGGCCAAGGAATAGGAACTCCAACGGGTAAGGCAGTATAACCAAAGTCTTCATAGGATTGTTGTGTTGGTACTGTGTCTTTTAAATTTGATACGTCAGGTTTTTTATCTTGCATAGCTATTCCCTCATTTAATCAACAATACACATTGCTAAGTAACATGAAGGCGGGATGCTTCTCCGCCGGTGAACATCAATAAAATCGGTTCATCAATACTGGAGAGTACGGCTTGATTAACTTTAATGGGTGAGATACATGTTTTGATGACAGGATGACATAAAATGACAGGCAGGGAATTAATAGAATTTATCATATGACTGATAAAACTCAGCACAGTAAAAGCGGGATTTCCCGACTTTAATTCAGCACGCTTCTGTTTCAAATGGAAGCGGTGAAATTAACTACGAGGACTCCTTGAGATTAAAGGGGCCTATTGTCGAGGTCATTAGCTCAGTGACCTCGAAGAATACCGTGGTCCTCACTTTGGCCTACCCGATAATTTCGGGTTGGTTGTCTTGCTATATGGGACAAGAACTGACCCTCTTAAAGTGGGTCAGTTTGAGCGCCGAAAATATCGGTATGCAAAAAGGTGATTATTTGTGCCGACGAAAATCGTCGCTGCAAAATCCAATGTCCCATTATCAGACTTTGAGCGTAAATGATATTTACTCACAGAATTTGCAGGGCAGTAATACTGACTCACAGAATTTGTACACCTCATTAAGGGTTGCACAAACTTTCCGCGTATCATTTAGCGACGCGGTTAATTTGCGACTGACAGTTAGTCAGGTACAAAAAGAAAAGGTATGGTGGAAATCACCATACCTAAAGTGGGATATCACACTTTAAAGATGATTGGAATTTCAACCATCATAAAAATCAGATAGTTAATCCACTGCGAACGTAATACGTACTGAGTCACTGAGTTACATTCGGGGTAATCCCGCATGTACAAGCAAAAGGCATGGGGGGGAATCACTATACCTAAAGGTGAGATATCCCGCCTTAAAGATGGTCAAGATTTTGACCATGATTCAGGTTTGAGCCATCTGCGGCAACTATGGGGATTTCCTCTATAGTTGAATGGCTGCTGATTTTCCCGATTTCAAATTGGGGAAATCGTTAACCTAGAGATCAAAGAGTAGATATCTGCTCTATGATGATAGTGGTTCCTTTTTACCCTCATCTTGACACTCTCCATTCATTCCACCTAATGTTATATAAATCCACCACTGCATGCCGTAGTGAGTGTGTTTTTTGTTTGTACATTATCGTGTTCATATGCAAGTTTATGAAAGCGATAAATTTATGTAATTAATTGTTTTTAATGGGTAATTTAATATGCACACGTATTTAGAAGCCAGATATGTTGCTATCGTTAAGCGGATCTTGGGCTGGATTATTTTTATACCCTCCCTGTTGTCGACTTTTGTCTCAGTGATTAATCTGGCCGCAGGGCAGCATGGTATTAAAGGTAATGGTATTAAAGGTGACGGTATCGGAGATGCAGGTATTAACGCCGTATTGAATGATTTTCTTCAGATGATGACAGAAATGATTAAATTCAATACCCCATTTTTGGATTTTTTTTGGAAGCATTCTCCAACCCCTGAGCGTGTTGCTGGAATTACTGGGGAAAATATCAGTTTTTTTGTCATTTATATGCTGATATTTGTGGGGTTGGCAATGAGTGCGTCTGGTTTGAGAATGTATCGTCAATTTAAATTCATCAAAGAGCGTATTGAAGATCAAATGGTCTTTGAACTCGCGCAGGAAAGTGGAATAACCAAGGAACAATTGAAAGCTAAAATTGCGTTTCCCTCTCATTCTTTATTCAGCCAGATTTTTATTCTTTACATATCACCCATCATTATCGGTGCAATTGCTTGCTTCTTATTCAAACTTTTAGGATGGTAATGTGATAGTTAATAACAGCGCAAGGATGCCCAATGTCGCGTTTGGTTTAAAAGGAATTTATATTCTTAATATAATAAATTTTTGAGTGACTGGGCTAAAATCAATAATTAAATATTAATTTAAGTTATCTGATTACCTCTTCAGATAAAAGTTTATCAATCATCTTTTGTATTATAATAAAACTCTCCCCTCCGAAAAGATTACATCTATTTAATAAATAGTAAAGTTGGTAAATAGGTTGACGTTCAAGGAAATCTTTAGGTAATGGCCAGATACTCTGATAACCGTCAAATATTTGCAAAGGAAGATCTGGGTAAAGTGGCAGCATTGCCAGATCACATTCGCGATCTCCCCAATAGCAGGCAGGATCAAAAGTGACGGCACAATTATCGTTCAATGATGCACAGTTCATAGGCCATAGATCGCCATGCAGGAGAGAGGGTTGAGGGTGATGATTGTGTAGTCTATCGCCGATTACTTGAACAATTTGGTTAATATCTCCAAATACCATTCCTTTATCAGCGGCAAGCTGCAACTGCCATCCGATGCGTTTTTCGGCATAAAAATAATCCCAGCGCTTTTGCCATCCGTTAGGTTGTATGGTAGTTGCCAGCATGTTATCAAAATCAAAACCAAATTTTGGTTGTTCACTCCATTGATGTAACTTCGCAAGGTGTTGACCAAAAAGATATGCACTGTGTGGGTTAAAGGGTTTTATGGGTAAATGCTCCAGCAACAGGAAGCTATAGTTGCGGTCGTGACCTACACCATAAACATCGGGGACACGGGTTGTTTTGCTGCGAGCCAATAATTCCAGTTGTTCTGCTTCTGCTTTAAAAATTGGCAGCATTTCTTTCATGTTGGATTTGATAAAGATATGTTGTTCACCATATCTAATGTGCCAGGCACGGTGAATCTCTCCTCCGGCCAATTCCTCTTTATCGTGAATTTCAGCGTCACCAAAATGCTCACTTAATAGACGGCTCACTGTTTGCCACATGCTTCACCTCATTAAGTTGACAGTTGCCATGCTTATACTACAGACAGATGTAACATTTGAACAGGGTAAAAGGAATTTTAATAGGAATTAATAAGGCCATATCTCAAATTTGATATGGCACCCTATTATTTTTTAATTTGATTTTTCTTGAATTGATGCCTTTTAGTGTGAGATTTTTTCAAACGATCCTTTGTTTGCTTTCTTGTAAGCTAATTTTATTTGGTCATAAGTAAGTGCAATAGTAAAGAAAATTGCCTGAATGATTACGATACAGGGGCCTGTTTCACCATCAATATGGAAGCTGATGATTGTTCCAAGTACGCTGGATGATATAGAAGCAACCATTGCCACAATCAGCATGCGATCAAAACTCCGGCAAAGGATAAAAGCAATAATGCCGGGGGAGATTAACATCGCAATGACCAGAATAATGCCGACGGCCTGCAAAGAGGCAACAATTGTTAGGGCCAGCAGTGATAATAACCCGTAATGGAGAAGTTTCACCGGAAGACCAACAACTCGAGCCTGATTGGGATCGAAGCAGTAGAGCATGAAATCTTTCCTCTTTAGCAGCACAATCGCCAGCGTGATACCTGCAATGCACAGGGTTTGGAGTAATTCATGCCGGGTAATGCCGAGTATGCTGCCGAATAAAATGTGTGTCAGGTGTTGATCCGTATCTATACGAGTAAACAGAACTAACCCAAATGCAAACATACCTGAGAAAACAATTCCCATGACAGTATCTTCTTTGATTCGGCTATGTTCTTTTAGATACCCGGTAGCGAATGCACAAGATATACCAGAAAGGAAAGCACCTATTGTAAGTGGTATGCCTGTCACAAAAGCGAGCACTATACCTGGCAAAACAGCATGGGAAATGGCATCTCCCATCAATGACCAACCCTTTAAGACTAAGTAACAGGAAAGTACAGCACAAACAGCTCCCACGATAATGGCAGCATAGATAGCTCGTCGCATGAACTCATGCATGAAAGGTTCAGTAATTAATTCAATAAATGTGTTCATGAGCGTTGTTCCTGAATCAATGCCAGAGATTCCTTTCTGGCTCGTCTGCGAGAGGCTAACGTGCCATGTTTAGGGGCAAAGAAGAACGCGAGTAAGAAAATCACTGTTTGTATGGTAACAATGACTCCCCCAGTTGCACCGTTGAGGAAATAACTCACATATGCACCGATACCACTCGTGAGTGAACCGATGGTGACGGCAATAATCAACAAATATTTAAATCTATCTGTTAATAAATAGGCGGTTGCACCCGGCGTTACAACCATTGCGATAACCAAGATAGCGCCTACTGTTTGTAATGCAGCAACGGTACAGGCACTTAATAAAGTGAAGAAAATAATTTTCAACCGTAATGGTGATAATCCAATCGAGCGAGCATGGGTTTCATCAAAGAAAACAACCAACAGATCTTTCCAAAGTACCATTAAGATAATGAAGGAAACGGCAATAATGATTTCAACTTGTAAAACATCTTCATCAGCAATTCCCAGAATATTGCCTAAAATAATGGTTTGTACATTTACGGATGTGGGGTTTAAAGAAACGATCAATAATCCGACGGCAAAAAAAGTGGAGAATATAAAACCGATCACCGCATCTTCACGTAACCGAGTGATATGACGTACCAATGTCATTGATAATGCAGCGAGCATCCCTGTAAAAAAAGCACCACCTGCATAAGGTAAACCGAGAGCATATGCACCTGCGACACCGGGCACAACAGAGTGGGAGAGGGCGTCTCCCATTAGTGACCAACCTTTTAGCATCAGATAAGCGGATAAGAAAGCACAGACACCCCCAACAATGGTGCTTACCCACATGGCTTTCACCATGTAGTTGTAATTGAATGGTTGTAAAAGTAGTTCCATCATGGTTGATTTTCCTTTTATTTGGGGTTTTGCCGCGGTGGAATATGATGATCATGTCCGTAAAAGACGGCAGCACGTTCATCATCGGTTATGACTGTCAGCGAGCGTGGATCATCATCTTTATGCAGTTCAGGAGCGGAAAGATTAATATGACGCAAGACACCACCAAAGGTAATTTCCAGATTTTTTTGAGTAAACGTGTTTTCAGTTTGTCCACTTGCGAGCACAGTACGATTGATCAAAATAACGTGATCACAAAATTCAGGTACACTGCCAAGGTTATGCGTTGATACTAAAACCAAATGCCCTTCGTCACGTAGGCCACGAAGTAAGTCAATAATGGCATTTTCTGTTTTAACATCTACCCCAGTAAAAGGTTCATCCAGTAACAAAACTTTCCCTTCTTGAGCCAATGCTCGGGCTAAAAATGCGCGTTTTTTCTGCCCGCCAGAAAGCTCACCAATTTGGCGATCACGCAATTCTGTCAGCCCGACACGTTCAAGGGCTTTATTGACGATTTCATGATCATGCTTGCTGGGACGGCGTAAAAAACCCATTTTTCCATAGCGTCCCATCATTACAACATCAGAAACCAGAACCGGGAAATTCCAGTCTACATCCTCAGTTTGAGGGACATATGCGATGATATTTTGTTTTAATGCCGCTTTGATAGGTTGATTGTTGAGTGTCACTTTTCCATGTGAAGGCGTTACTAATCCCATGATTGTTTTAAATAAGGTGGATTTACCGCTGCCATTCATGCCTACCAGCGCACAAATTGTGCCGCCGGTAATATTAAAACTGGCATCATAAATAGCAGTGTGCCCATTGTTGTAAGTGACAGTGGCATTATCCACAATTAAATGAGGATGCTCAAATAGCGGTTGGTGGTTTAATGATGAGCGATTCATTGATTAAATCCTTTTGCGATAGTGTCTACAGTGGTGTTAAGTAGATCAATATAAGTTGGAACCGGTCCTTTTTGAGTGGAAAGGGAGTCTACATAAAGTACCCCGCCGTAACGTGCCCCTGTTTCTTTACTGACTTGTTTTGCTGGTTTATCTGAAACAGTGCTTTCACTGAAAACAACCGGGATCTTATTAGACCTTACTGTGTCAATGACACGGCGAACCTGTTGTGGGGAACCTTGTTCTTCAGCATTAATTGGCCACAAGTAAACTTCTTTGAAACCATAATCTTGTGTGAGATAGCTGAAAGCACCTTCACTGGTGACCAGCCAGCGTTGCTCTTCAGGAATACGAGAAAGACGTTCTCTAAGAGGCGCATCCAATTGAGCCATTTTCTCTGCATAAGCTCTGGCATTACGATTGTAAATTTCGGCATTATCAGGATCGTATTTGACAAAAGCTTGGCGAATATTCTCGATATAGATCAGCGCATTATTCGGCGACATCCAAGCGTGTGGGTTAGGGTTTTTATTGTAAGGCCCTTCACGAATGGGTAAAGGGGTAATGCCTTCGGTTATAATCGCAGCAGGTATGTCTTGCATGTTTTCAAAAAAGCGTTCGAACCAGCGTTCTAAATTTAAGCCATTCCAGAGGATAAGGTCTGCCCGCTGTGCTTTGATGATATCTTTGGGAGTGGGTTGATAATCATGGATTTCTGCGCCCGGTTTAGTGATTGACTCGACAATTGCTGCGTCTCCTGCGACATTTTGAGCCATATCCTGAATAATAGTAAATGTTGTAACCACTCTGAATTTTTTCTCGGCATGAGCATGCTGGCTGAATAACGCCATTGTGAATAGAACAAGGATCAGATTGAATATCGGAAAAGTAGAAAGAGAACATTTTTTATTCATTATAGTAAACCTTACTTGTTGCACATCTAATTATTGATAATGATTATCAGTATCATTTATATAAAGTCAAGGCAATAGAGAACAAAATTGATGATACATTCGATAGAAAAATATTTTTAGTTTATCAGTAAAATTATATATCCTTTATAGGATCAATTTTATTTAGGGGAAGCAGCGTGAAATTAAAACTCCGTTACATTGCGGTGGCATTGTTATTGTCAGGATGTGCAAACCAACAAGTACACCAATCAGACAGTAATAGACAAACAACGGTAAAACGTATGCTTGATGGCAATAAGGCTGCTTTTAATACCCGTAAATTGACAAATAGGTTTAAATCTACCCCATTTGATGGTTTGATTGCGCAAGCTGCAAAACGTTATGGTATTGATGAAACGCTTATCAAAGCAATTATTCAGGTGGAATCAGGTTTTCGTCCAGAGGTTGTTAGTCAGTCGAATGCAGTTGGACTCATGCAGATTAAGGCATCTACGGCTGGGCGAGATGCTTACAGAGTGAAAGGAAAATCAGGACAACCAACGATGCGTGAATTGAAAGATCCTGAAATCAACATTGATCTTGGTACAGCTTATATTAGCATCTTGAGAAAACAGCACCTGGAAGGTATTTCCAATCCAGAAACGCTGTACTATGCAACGATAGTTGCTTATGTAAATGGTGCAGGGGCATTATTGCGAACGTTTGATGCAAACCGAGTTTTGGCAATTAATAAAATTAATCGAATGACTCCGAATGAGTTCTATCAATATATTCAAAATAATCATCCTGCACCACAGGCTTCTCGTTATTTATGGAAGGTTAAAAATGCTTTGGGGGTAATCACTCAATAATCGTAATCTGTAAATTTTCATGAGGGCAGGCCTAATAGCCTGCATTTTTTTGCTTGTTGAATAAAATTTAACAACTCATTGTTATTTTTAGTAACACATATCGTGCGAAAATGTTTTTTCGAAAACGATGCATATTAGTATCCCGAGATGAATATTTTAAAAATAGTATTAATTATTGCTATTTAACCCGAATTCTGCTTAAG
>NZ_JBEBMB010000090.1:0-1866 GCF_040081915.1 Xenorhabdus sp. SGI240 | reverse complement strand
CTTTATTTCATCAGACAATCTGTGTGAGCACTGCACCAAAAACTACTATCTTTCGGTAAGGAGGTGATCCAACCGCAGGTTCCCCTACGGTTACCTTGTTACGACTTCACCCCAGTCATGAATCACAAAGTGGTCAGCGCCCTCCCGAAGGTTAAGCTACCGACTTCTTTTGCAACCCACTCCCATGGTGTGACGGGCGGTGTGTACAAGGCCCGGGAACGTATTCACCGTAGCATTCTGATCTACGATTACTAGCGATTCCGACTTCATGGAGTCGAGTTGCAGACTCCAATCCGGACTACGACAGACTTTATGAGGTCCGCTTGCTCTCGCGAGGTCGCTTCTCTTTGTATCTGCCATTGTAGCACGTGTGTAGCCCTACTCGTAAGGGCCATGATGACTTGACGTCATCCCCACCTTCCTCCGGTTTATCACCGGCAGTCTCCCTTGAGTTCCCACCATCACGTGCTGGCAACAAAGGATAAGGGTTGCGCTCGTTGCGGGACTTAACCCAACATTTCACAACACGAGCTGACGACAGCCATGCAGCACCTGTCTCACGGGTCCCGAAGGCACTTCCGCATCTCTGCAGAATTCCGTGGATGTCAAGAGTAGGTAAGGTTCTTCGCGTTGCATCGAATTAAACCACATGCTCCACCGCTTGTGCGGGCCCCCGTCAATTCATTTGAGTTTTAATCTTGCGACCGTACTCCCCAGGCGGTCGATTTAACGCGTTAGCTCCGGAAGCCACAGCTCAAGGCCACAACCTCCAAATCGACATCGTTTACAGCGTGGACTACCAGGGTATCTAATCCTGTTTGCTCCCCACGCTTTCGCACCTGAGCGTCAGTCTTCGTCCAGGGGGCCGCCTTCGCCACCGGTATTCCTCCACATCTCTACGCATTTCACCGCTACACGTGGAATTCTACCCCCCTCTACGAGACTCTAGTCAACCAGTCTTAGATGCCATTCCCGGGTTAAGCCCGGGGATTTCACATCTAACTTAATTGACCGCCTGCGTGCGCTTTACGCCCAGTAATTCCGATTAACGCTTGCACCCTCCGTATTACCGCGGCTGCTGGCACGGAGTTAGCCGGTGCTTCTTCTGTGGGTAACGTCAATCACAGGGTGTATTCAACCCTGCGCCTTCCTCCCCACTGAAAGTACTTTACAACCCGAAGGCCTTCTTCATACACGCGGCATGGCTGCATCAGGCTTGCGCCCATTGTGCAATATTCCCCACTGCTGCCTCCCGTAGGAGTCTGGGCCGTGTCTCAGTCCCAGTGTGGCTGGTCATCCTCTCAGACCAGCTAGGGATCGTCGCCTAGGTGAGCCATTACCCCACCTACTAGCTAATCCCATCTGGGTTCATCCGATGGTGTGAGGCCCGAAGGTCCCCCACTTTGCTCTCTCGAGGTTATGCGGTATTAGCCACCGTTTCCAGTGGTTATCCCCCTCCATCGGGCAGATCCCCAGACATTACTCACCCGTCCGCCGCTCGCCGGCAAAGAAGCAAGCTTCTTCCCGCTGCCGCCCGACTTGCATGTGTTAGGCCTGCCGCCAGCGTTCAATCTGAGCCATGATCAAACTCTTCAATTAAAGTGTTTGATGCTCAAAGAATTCTGACTGTTCGTTCATAATGAATTAACTGTTCAGTCACTCTTCAAGACTTTTTTAATCTTTTTCGCCTTTCGGCGTCAGATAGTGTCTTGTGAGTGCCCACACAGATTGTCTGATTAATTTGTTAAAGAGCGTTGGCAACCGGAAGTACCTTCCGGGTTGCGAGGCTGCGTATCTTACGCTTTTCGCCTCGAGAGTCAAGCGATTATTTTCGCTTTTCTCTCACTGTCCTTCGCGGCCTGTTTC
>NZ_JBEBMB010000009.1:0-46250 GCF_040081915.1 Xenorhabdus sp. SGI240 | reverse complement strand
GGAGCAATCCGGTTCACCGGCCTGGGACGGTATTCAGGAGCTGGACAGTGAAGAGCGCAGTAACTACCCCTTGTCGCTGGATGTCGATGATTTTGATGATGGATTTGCGCTGACTACCCAATGCAGCCAGCAAATTAATCCGGTGCGCATTAATGCCTATATGAAGACAGCGTTAAACGGGATTGTGGCCGCACTGCAATATGCGCCGGAGCAACCTATCCACGCTATCGATATCCTGCCACTGGCCGAACGTACTCAACTACTGGAAACATTTAACGATACCGTAGTCACCTATCCGCAAGACGCCTTAATTCACCAACTGTTTGAACAACAGGCAGCGCGCACACCGGATGCGCTTGCGTTGGTCTTTGGCGAGAGTGAACTGAGTTATGCAGAGCTAAACCGCCATGCTAACCAACTGGCTCACCAGCTGATCGCTTCTGGCGTGCGCCCTGATGATCGCATCGCTATTTGTGTTGATCGTAGTCTGGATTTGATTATCGGCCTGTACGCTATCCTTAAAGCGGGGGCCGGCTATGTGCCGCTCGACCCGGAATACCCCGCCGAACGCCTGGCGTATCAGCTGTCGGATAGCCAGCCGGTGTTATTGCTGACCCAACAACATTTGCAGGGACTGTTGCCAGTATCAGACATCCCCGTCTGCCTGCTGGATGATGAAAGCCATCGAAATCACGTGGCAAACCAGCCGGTTCATAATCCTGATATTCAGCTTCAACCGCACCATCTGGCCTACATCATCTATACTTCCGGCTCCACCGGACAGCCCAAAGGCGTGATGCTGGAGCACCGCAATGTGGTGAACTTTATCCATGCCCAGCACCAGACCAGCGAGCCACAATTAGGGGATCGTATCCTGCAATTTGCGACCATTGCTTTTGATACTTCGGTATCCGATATTTTCCCCACTCTCGCATCCGGTGCCACTCTGGTTCTGCGTCCTGCCCATATCCGTGTACCGGATACAGAATTTGTCGATCTGCTAAATGAGCAGAAAATCACTATCATGGATATGCCCACCGCCTTCTGGCATCACTGGGTACAGGAAATGATGGCGGGGCGCAGTGGTTTCGGCCAATACCTGCACACCGTTATCGTCGGTGGTGAAAAAGCGGAACTGCGCCATTTATTGAGTTGGCAGTCTATACCAGAAACGCAATCCTGCCGCTGGATTAACTCTTATGGCCCTACCGAAACGACGGTGATTGCCACCACCTTAACCCTCACTGATAACGGTCAAGATTCGCCTGAAATGACGGACGTTATCCCGATTGGTTATCCGCTGTCTAATAGCCGTATTTATATTCTTGATCCGCACGGCCGACCGGTGCCTATTGGCGTCAGTGGTGAGATCCATATCGGTGGCGCAGGGGTGGCGCGGGGTTATCTCAATCGCCCGGATTTAACCGCAGAGAAATTTGTGGCAGATCCGTTTAGTGAACAGCCCGATGCCCGTATGTATAAAACCGGCGATCTGGGCCGCTGGCTGCCCGATGGCGCGATTGAATATCTGGGACGCAATGATTTTCAGGTCAAGATCCGGGGCTTCCGCATTGAACCGGGGGAAATTGAAACTCGGCTGGCTCAATGTCAGGGAGTGCAGGAAGCCATTGTTTTGGTTAGGGAAATAAGCCATGATGATAAACGTCTTATCGCCTATGTTCAGCCTGAATCCGGTGCAAACTTGGTTCCCGGTGAACTGCGTCAGCAGCTTGCTCAACAACTTGCCGAGTTTATGCTACCCAGTGCATTTGTCATTCTTGACGCTTTCCCGCTTACCGCTAACGGCAAAATCGACCGTCAGGCATTCCCTGCTCCCGATCAATCTGCCATCATAGCGCGTAATTATGAGGCCCCTCAAGGTGAGGTTGAAATAACTCTGGCTCAGATTTGGCAGGATCTGCTTGGTTTAGAGCGTGTCAGCCGTCATGACCATTTCTTTGAGTTAGGAGGCCATTCACTGCTTATTTTGAAAGCCAGCGCCTTAGCAATAGAAAAACTAGGGCTTCAGCAGAATATGATGGCGAGCCTGATGTCGTTTACCACTATCAAAGAACAAGCCCGGGCCATTGAAGATCACGATAATATCCATGTTGGCTCTATGGTCAGCCTGTCACGGAACATCAAAGCAACACCGCTGTTCTTTGCGCCCGGTGCCGGAGGACATGTGCTCTATTTGCGGGAATTGGCAACAGCATTGGAAGGGACTTATTCCGTTTGGGGTATGCAATCACCTGAGTTAGATGGACGCAGCGATCCTCCATCATACCTTGAGGTGAACGGCCTTGAGGCAATGGCCAGCGTTATGATCGACTTTCTTAAGAAAGTTCAACCCAATGGCCCTTATTACTTAGCTGGGCACTCTTTCGGAGGCTGGCTCGCATTCGAAATGGCCCGCCAACTCGTCCAACAGGGTGAAAGCATTGGCTTACTGGCTTTAGTCGATAGTGAATCCCCGCCAGAGAGTTTAACCCAAAGGCGCGAATCAGAATGGTCCAATAGCCGCTGGCTGGCCGAGTTTGGCAATGTGCTTGCTGCATTGGCGGGGGCTGAGGAAAACTTTACCGAAGAACAATTCCAATTCATGACAGAAGAAGAGCAATTCGATAACTTGCGACTTCGTCTAATTGAAGAGGAACTCTTACCTCCTCAACTTGAATCTAAGGAAATCGCGGCCTATTTACATGTCTTCAAGACCCAATCTTTGGCGACTTATCAACCGCAGGAACGCTATTCAGGGAGACTCCACCTGTTTCTGGCTAGCGATAACCAAGAGTATGAAGAACAACATATCTCTGCCGAAAGCATTATTGATGGATGGAAAACGCTGGTAACCGGGGAAGTTATCTCCGAGACGTTATCTGGTGATCACATCACCATTATGCGTCAGCCTTTCGTTCAAGGGTTAGCATCGGCCATAACTGAATTACAAATTTAAATAGCATCATTTATCAATAGAAAAGAATATAAATTAAACAAATCCTTTTTTAAAGATAAGGTTCAATCATTAAATTTTATAAAACAAGGAGTATGTATTATAAATATACATACTCCTATTTTAAATTAGGATTTAATATCAACGAAATACCCTCATTTCCGTAACAAATAATTCTCAATGATAGTGAAAACTATTCTACTTGATGGTTACGCTTTAACCATAAGGAGAGCGCTTTCAAGGAATCCTGCGTGAATTCATCACAACGGGCCGTGATCTCTTCCGGCGTCAGCCAGTAAACAGCGGCAACTTCTGCTTCCTGCAATGCAAATGGCCCATGACTAACACAACTGAACAAACCACCCCATATACGACAAATGTCCTCTTCATAATAAAAAACACCATGTTCGGCAAAAGGAACACCGGCAATCCCCAGCTCTTCCTCTGCCTCCCGGCGGGCAGCCTCAAGCAACGTTTCTCCCGCCATAACAACCCCTCCCGCCGTGGCATCTAATTTTCCCGGATAAAAGTCTTTCGTTTCTGTACGATGCTGAATCAGAATTTTGCCCATACCATCATGCACGACAATATAAGTCGCACGATGCCTCAAGTTCTGCGCTCTCATCTGTTGGCGAGACGATTGTGCAATGACTTCATTGCCTTCATTAACGATGTCAATCCATTCAATATTTGCTGATTTTTCTTGCATCATTCTAAAAACCCTTTATCAATCAGTTGCCTGTTACTTTTTGCAGTAAGTTTATAACATTTATAAACAAACGATGGTAAGGTAACATCGTTACATTTTTCAGAAAGTTATTATCGCTGGAGGTTATATGATAGATCTATACTATGCTCCAACCCCAAATGGCTACAAAATCACCCTTTTTCTTGAAGAAGCCGGCATTCCTTACACTATCTACCCCATCAATATCAGCACTGGCGAACAGTTCAAACCTGAATTTCTCACCATTTCACCCAATAATAAGATCCCGGCTATTGTCGATCATCAACCCGCCGATGGGGGAGAGCCTGTCGCTATCTTTGAATCAGGGGCCATTTTACTTTATCTGGCAAATAAAACAGGCCGGCTATTAAGCAAAGAGTTGCGTGAACGTACCGAACAATTGCAATGGCTGTTTTGGCAAGTTGCCGGCTTTGGCCCAATGCTCGGTCAAAATCACCATTTCAACCGCTACGCGCCAGAAGTTGTCCCCTATGCCATTAATCGCTATGTGGAAGAATCAAAACGTTTATACAAGGTGTTAAACACCCAACTGGAAAAAACGGCTTATCTCGGCGGAGACGAATATAGTATCGCAGATATTGCCACTTATCCGTGGGCGAAATGTCATGAATACCAAAAAATCGACCTACAGGATTATCCGGCGGTTGCTCAATGGCTGGATAAGATAAGCCGGCGTCCTGCGACACAAGCAGCCTATAAGGAAGCTTAACTCCAGATATGTAATAAATTCATCTGATGGCGAGATTTTGCACCATAAAACTTGATAGTGGTAACAGATAGCAGCATATTTCGCTGCCGATTAAGTCATCCCTTGTTATAGTCCAATGTACAATGATCTTTTGTTACAGGGGGTGGCTATGCGTATCTTAATTACGGGGGGCACAGGGTTAATTGGTCATCGCTTGACCTGCCAGTTGATGTCGCTCTCCCATTCCATCACCATTTTGAGTCGTTCACCACAAAAGGTGTACTCTCTGTTTTCTGATCGCGTTGAATGTTGGACAACGTTAAATGACCAACACCATCTCAATGGCTTTGATGCTGTTATCAATCTTGCTGGCGAGTCTATTATCAATAAACGATGGACACCAAAACAAAAAGAGAAACTGTGTCAAAGCCGCTGGCAGATCACGGAACAATTGAGCAAGCTAATCAAGACCAGCGAATCTCCGCCATCTGTCTTTATTTCCGGTTCAGCCGTTGGCTATTATGGCGATCAGGGACAATCAGTCGTTACCGAAAACGATCCTCCTCACAATGAATTTGCCCATCAACTTTGTGAACGGTGGGAGCAGCTTGCCCTACAGGCTCAAAGTGATAAAACCCGTGTCTGTTTGCTGCGTACAGGCATTGTCTTGGCTCCCAAAGGGGGCGCTCTGCAAAAAATGTTGCCACTGTTCCGGTTAGGTTTAGGGGGAGCAATCGGCACTGGCAAGCAGTATATGCCGTGGATACACATTGACGACATGGTCAATGGTCTTTATTACCTGCTGGTATCACCTGATCTCTATGGTCCCTTTAATATGACATCTCCTTACCCTGTTCATAATGAGCTGTTTAGTGCCACACTCGCAACGGTATTACATCGTCCTGCTTTTATGCGCATTCCTGCCTTTGTGTTAAAAGTCATGATGGGAGAAGCCGCTGAGTTAGTCTTAGGGGGTCAACAAGCCATTCCCAAAAGACTGGAAGAAGCCGGATTTGGTTTCCGTTATTTTCAACTGGAAGAAGCCTTACAAGATGTAATAGAGGAAAAGGACAACGCTGGTGTAGCCTGAACAAAATATCAGGCAAGAAACGATATGCTGTTGTGGTCTCTTCACAACAGCATATTGACTCAACTTACATGCCATATCCAATGGGCTTAACGCCCTGCCAACGGCTAAACAGATCTTCTGGCAAGTCAATATCAAATTGATCAAGCACACGGTTAACCGTCTGGTCGATGATACCCTGAATATGTTCAGGACGATGATAAAATGCCGGAACAGGCGGCATGATCACCGCCCCGATTTCCGCTGCCTGCGTCATTAATCTCAGGTGCCCCAAGTGCAAGGGCGTTTCCCTCACCCCCAGCACTAGCTTGCGCTTCTCTTTCAAAACAACATCTGCGGCACGGGTAATTAAGCCGTCAGTGTAACTATGCACAATTCCTGATAGGGTTTTTATGGAGCAAGGCAAAATCACCATCCCCAATGTCTTAAAAGAGCCAGAGGAAATGGAGGCGGCAATATCACGATTGTCATGTACAACGTCGGCCAAAGTCTGTACATCCCGCAACGTATAGTCCGTCTCCAATGCCAGAGTCTGCCGGGCTGATGGACTGATCACTAAATGCGTTTCAATGCCTTCTATTGGCCGCAAAACTTGCAGCAACCTGACACCATAAATCGCACCACTCGCGCCGGTCAGCCCGACAATCAATTTTTTCATGTTTTCCTCTGAGATTCTGGCTATAACTGCATGATAATAACAATATTATCCTTCATTATATATTTCCAGATCCTCTATTTCGCTCTGGCCACGCACTTTCATGGCATCATCTTTGCGCAGGTTTTCCAGATAGTCGAGGTAACACTGGTCAATGTCTTTCGTGACATAGATACCATCGAATACGGAGCATTCGAATTTTTCAATATCCGGGTTTTCTTCCCGGACAGCCTGGACAAGATCGTGGAGGTTTTGGTATATCAGGGCATCGGCCCCAATGATCTGACGAATTTCATCCACTTCCCGGCCGTGAGCAATCAGTTCATTGGCATTCGGCATATCAATACCATAAACATTCGGGAAGCGGACTTCCGGGGCTGCCGAAGCAAAATAGACTTTCTTAGCGCCCGCTTCACGCGCCAGTTCAACAATCTGTTCAGACGTGGTTCCACGGACGATGGAATCATCCACCAGCAAAACATTTTTACCCCGGAATTCAGCGCGATTAGCATTCAGTTTACGACGGACGGATTTACGGCGCTCTTGCTGACCAGGCATGATAAAGGTACGCCCTACATAACGGTTTTTGACAAATCCCTGACGATAGGGTTTATCCAGAATATGGGCGATTTCCAGGGCGATATCACAAGAGGTTTCCGGTACGGGAATAACGACATCAATATGTAAATCTTCCCATTCACGGGCAATTTTTTCCCCTAATGTCCGTCCCATCCGCAACCGGGCGTTATAGACCGAAACCTTGTCAATAAAGGAATCCGGGCGAGCGAAATAGACAAATTCGAACAAACAAGGTGTTAATGACGGATTTTCTGCGCACTGGCGAGTAAACAGTTGCCCGTTTTCAGTGATATAAATCGCTTCCCCAGAAGCCACATCACGCAGGAACTCAAAACCCAATGTATCCAGCGCCACACTTTCCGATGCCACCATGTATTCATGGCGACCCTCTTCCAATGTTTTCTTTCCCAGCACCAGAGGACGAATGCCATGTGGATCACGAAAAGCCACCACCCCATGCCCGATAATCATGGCAACACAAGCATAAGCGCCACGGATTTTTTTGTGCATTTTTGCGACTGCCGAGAAAATATCATCAGGCGCTAAGGGGAAATCGGGAAATTGGGCTAATTCATTGGCAAAAATATTCAATAGAATTTCAGAATCTGAGGTGGTGTTGACATGACGGCGGGCATTTTCAAACAGCATTTTTTTCAATTCATGTGCGTTTGTCAGATTGCCGTTATGTGCCAACGTGATACCAAAAGGAGAATTCACATAAAAGGGCTGCGCTTCAGATGCACTGGAACTGCCCGCCGTAGGATAACGGACATGTCCAATGCCGACGGTTCCCTGTAAACGTAACATGTGCCGTGTTTCAAACACATCTTTGACCAAACCATTAGCCTTACGTAAACGAAACTCATTGTTACCATCAATAGTTGCAATACCTGCTGCATCTTGTCCACGGTGCTGAAGCACCGTCAATGCATCATAAATCGACTGGTTAACCGGTGTAAAACCGACGATACCGACAATACCGCACATGTAGCCTTTCCTCATCAGCCAAGCGGAGAGCGTTATCTCTCCGGCAGGAAACTCGACGCACTTTGTAGGTAGTCAAAAAACCACCTGATAATTTGACTAAACTGTGGGATCAGTTGTGATTGTTGCCAATCCTGGCTTTTGGGCAGTGGCGTGAAAGAGTCTGCAATAAACAGAATGGCAGACACCACCAAGACACCACGCAAGGCGCCAAAGCAGATCCCCAGGACCCGATCAGTGCCTGACAGGCCCGTTCGCTGAACAAGTGAACCAATGACATAGTTTACTACCGCGCCAACAATCAGTGTTGCAATAAATAAGATAGCAATCGCTATCCCATTGCGCACCAGTTCATCCTCAAGGCGGGTAAAATAAGCCGCCAAATAAGTATAGAAGTGGCTTGCAACAAAGAAAGCACAGCCCCACGTTATCAGGGAGAGCGCTTCGCGAACAAAACCCCGAATCAAGCTAACCAGTGCCGAGAAACCAATGATGGCAATGATCGTATAATCAATCCAGACCATATTTTAATCCAAAAACAGGCCCCCGACATTCAGGTCGGGCGCATTCTAACAGAAAACGAAAACGTTTGCGTAGTAGATTCATCACGCTACTGAAAATAATTTCCGGCAGGTAAACAAACCGCATTTGCTGTGCCAATCAGATTATGGCTTATAATTTTTGATCTGCCCTTGTAATCCCGTAAGTTCTCTTAATTCGGACAAAATAGATTCCAGTGCCTGCCTTGATGCATTCGGCCCTACATAGATCCGGGTTAACTGTCCCTGTGCCGGAGAAGAAGGCACTGTATATACCTGATGCCCGGAAAGACGCAGCCTTGCCACTATTTCGTCAACCTTACCCGCATTTTTTAACGCGCCAAGCTGAACAACATATGCCGTTGCCTGAGGGGCTTGCTCGGTTGGCTTCGGTTTAGGTTTAGTTTCTGGCTGGCTTTCAATACGAGGTTCTGGTTTAACCTGTGGTTTAGTTGCCGCTTTCGGTTGAGAAGATAACTCAGGTTGCCCCCCTGTTTTAGGATCTTGCGTGACAGGAGGTGCTGTTATTGGCTCTGAAGGCGATGGACGGGACAACATATCTATATCTGGCTCTTGCTCCTGTGATTGCATTGCTTCCGCAGCACCCTCAGGCGGTGTAGACGGCATGTTTTGTGTCAAGGGTGGGATCGCGTCAATATCCTCTTCATCACCCGGTTTTGGCACCAAAGGAATTGAAGCAAATTGATCTTCGTTATATTTCTTATCGCCATCAAAAATCATAGGCAGGACAATGACACCCAATGCAACGAGAACAATGGTGCCAACCAAGCGATTTTGGAATTTACTGGCCACTTTCCTTGCCCTCCTCCAGTGCTTCCATGACATGTGCAACAGTGTGGAAAGAGCCACAAACCACGATAATATCTTGCACTGATGCATCGTTCATTGCCTGCTGCCAGGCTGTTTTTACTTCGGGGAATGTCCGCGCCTGCACAAGATGTCCAGCCAGTACATCGGCTTCTGCTCCCCTCAGTTCATGCAATGATGCGCAATACCATTCATCAATTTGTTGAGAAAGACAGGCAAGTGTCCCTGCTATGTCTTTATCTCCCAACATGCCAACCACACCCCGGATCTTACTGTCTGGAGAACGAGTCCATTCTGCCAGTTTTTGCACCAGATAGCCCGCAGCATGTGGATTATGAGCCACATCCAAAATGACCAGCGGATTTTCCCTGACAATTTGGAAACGCCCCGGTAATTGCGCATTTCTTAGCCCTGCATGGATTGCTTGTTCATCAATGGCCCGGCTGACTTTGTCATCCTGCTGCAACAAGCAATCGATCACCCCCATTGCAGTTACAGCATTTGCTAACGGCAAATTCGGTAAAGGTAACTCATTGAATTGTTGCTTATCGCTTCGCCAGTTCCAGCTATTTTCATGCTGTGAGAAATGCCAGTCAACGCCACGGCGAAAGAGTTTAGCCCCCAATTCATCCGCAACTTCAGCAATTGAGTGAGGCATCTCAGGTTCACCCACCACCGCAAAATGTCCACGGCGGAAAATGCCCGCTTTTTCACGGCCAATGTGTTCACGATCGGCTCCCAACCAATCTGTATGATCCAGTGCAATACTGGTGATTGCGGCAATATCGGCATCAACAATATTGGTGGCATCCAAACGACCACCCAGCCCGACTTCCAAAATCACAACATCAAGAGCAGCTTCTTCAAAAAGCTGTAAGGCTGCCAATGTGCCATATTCAAAATAGGTTAATGAGATGTCGCCACGCTGCGCTTCAATCGCGGCAAATACACGGCAGAAATCTTGTTCTGCGGGTTCTTTCCCCTGAATACGTACCCTTTCGGTGTAGCGTACTAAATGCGGGGAACTGTACACGCCGACGTTAAGCCCGGCGGCCAGAAAAACAGATTCCAGGGCATGGCAGGTGGTTCCCTTGCCATTGGTGCCTGATACCGTGATAACTTTTGGAGCTGGTTTCAATAAACCTAACTGGCGGCCCAGTTTACCCACACGTTCAAGCCCCATATCAATGGCTTTGGTATGCAGGTTTTCCAGATAGGAAAGCCACGTCATGAGTGACGACGTGGCTTGAGGAATTTGTGAAATATCAGACATCTTCTTTATTAGGAGTGATGTTTATATCAGCTTCGACATCAGCAGAATCAACAACGATTGCTTCTACTGGCTCTGCTTTTGTGCCCGGATGAGGTTTGTGGGTCAACATGGCAAGCAGGCTGGCAACTTTATCGCGCATCTCTGGACGACGTACGATCATATCAATCGCACCTTTCTCCAGCAGGAATTCACTGCGCTGGAAACCTTCCGGCAATTTTTCACGCACTGTCTGCTCGATGACACGAGGACCAGCAAAGCCAACCAATGCCTTAGGTTCAGCGATATTGATATCACCCAGCATCCCCATACTTGCCGTTACCCCCCCCATTGTCGGGTGGGTCAACACACAGATATAAGGCAAACCACGATGTTGCATTTTTGCCAGCGCCGCACTGGTTTTTGCCATCTGCATCAGTGACATCAATGCTTCCTGCATACGAGCGCCACCACTGGTGGTAAAACAGACAAATGGACAGTTGTCTTCCAGCGCCTGTTCAACGGCACGCACAAAACGAGCACCAACCACAGAACCCATTGAACCGGCCATAAAATTGAACTCAAACGCACCAGCCACAACGGGCATATCATGCAGCTTACCTTTCATGACGATAATTGCATCTTTTTCTTGCGTCTGCTTCTGGGCAGCGACTAAGCGATCTTTGTATTTTTTGGTATCGCGGAATTTCAGGATATCTTTCGGTTCCAGTTCACTGCCTAATTCTGTGCCAGTGCCTTCATCCAAAAATGAATGCAATCGCTTACGGGCTGAAATGCGCATGTGGTGGCCACATTTTGGACACACTTCAAGGTTACGCTCTAATTCAGCACGATAAAGTACTTGACTGCAACTGTCGCATTTTGTCCAAACTCCTTCAGGGATACTTGCCTTACGAGTTTGTATGATTTTGCTTTTGTTTAGAATCTTTTCAATCCAGCTCATTAATGAACCTTTCCGTCTGAATCTGGCTGCTGCCAGCTTTTGTTTTACGTGCCATTAAACCACAATGCTATGGCAGTGTGGATAAAAAACTGCTCAAACCTGTTTACGGTTGTCGATTTATCTATCGTCTATTTATCTACTGCACTGCCTGTTGCTTTTTTCGATGCAGCGCGACGATGACGCCAAATTTCGATGATGCCTGGCAGAATAGAAATAAAAATAATGGCAACAATCAATAATTTCAGATTCTGCTGTATAACAGGCATATCACCAAAGAAATAACCGGCATAAGTGAATAATAGCACCCAGATAAATGCACCGATGACATTATAAGCAGCAAAGTGGCGGTAAGACATTTTCCCCATTCCTGCAACAAACGGGGCAAACGTTCTAATAATTGGCACAAACCGAGCCAAAATTATGGCTTTTCCGCCATGTTTTTCATAAAATTCATGGGTTTTATCTAAATAACTACGGCGAAAAATCTTTGAATTTGGGTTGGTAAATAATTTCTCACCAAAAACTCTGCCAATGGTATAGTTTATAGCGTCACCAATAATCGCGGCCGTCAGCATCAAAGCCACCATGATGTGTACATTCAGATCATTGGAATCTAATGCCGAGAGTGCGCCAGCCACGAACAGCAAGGAATCCCCGGGCAAAAATGGCGTGACCACTAAACCTGTTTCACAAAATATAATCAGAAATAGGATGCCATAAACCCAATCACCATAAAGGGCCACCAATTCAGCTAAATGGGCATCAATGTGTAAAATAAAATCGACAATGAATTTCGCAAAATCAACAAAATGAGTCAAAAACTCCATAATATTCCTCGTGATGACCGAACATCCCTGCCTCTATTCAAAAACGTCAAATTAAATGATTTGCCAGAAACAGGGGTCCCATGATGGGTTCAGGTAAACCAAAACGCTCAGGATAATCCACAGCGACTAAATATAAGCCTTCAGCCTTGGCAGTGGCGGCCGCTTTTGTCCTGTCTTTCAGTGCCAATAATTCAGCCATCCAGCCAATATCCTGATGACCACAACCAATCTCCAGCAAGCTGCCAACGATATTGCGTACCATGTGATGCACGAAAGCATTCGCCTTAATGTCCACGACAATATAGTGCCCGTGCCGACTCACGTTAATATGCATCATATTGCGCCACGGTGAATTGGATTGGCACTGCACTGCCCGGAAAGAGGTAAAATCATTTTCGCCCAACAAGCTTTGTGCCGCTTCATGCATTTTTTTCTCATCCAATGGATAATGAAAATGCGTGACGCCGTGCGCCAATACCGCCGGACGATAACGATGGTTGAAAATCACATAGCGATAACGACGAGCGGTAGCACTGAAACGGGCATGGAACTCATCATCCACCGTTTTAACCCAACGTACTGCAATATCCGGTGGCAAATGGGTATTGACCCCCATTGTCCAGGCTGCATCTTTACGTTGGGCTGAGGTTTCAAAATGCACAACCTGCCCAGTTGCGTGTACTCCCGCATCCGTTCTGCCCGCACAAAAAACTGAAATCGGCTCATTCGAGACTTTCGACAGGGCTTTTTCCAGGCACTCCTGCACACTTTTCACTTCTTGCTGACGCTGCCAACCATAATATCGACTGCCGTCATATTCAATCCCCAGTGCAATTTTTACTTTTTTTGCCTCTGGCACAGACTGACTCAGCTCTGTATCAGACATCAGTAAAATTGCTCCTGCATCAGTTTCTCGGCGATTTCAACCGCCATCAAGGCACCGCCGAAACGGATATTATCGGCAACTGACCAGAATTGCAGCATCTCTGGCAGACCATAATCATTGCGCAGACAACCTATGCTCAAACTATCGCTGCCCGAAGCATCCGTTACCGGCGTCGGGTAATCCCCCTCTTCTGAAACCCGAATTTCTTCAAAGCGTTCAAACTCACCACGAGCTTCTTCGATACCAATCGGACGCAGTGTTTCCACACTCACCATTTGCGCAATGCCATAAAAAACGGAGGATTGGACGCAACTGACAGAAACCGGCAATCCTTCATCCTGCAATACCTTGCGAACCTGATCGACAATACGGCACTCTTCACGCACCACACCTTCTGCATCTGGCAGCAAAGGCAGTAAATTGAAAGCCAGTTGTTTGCTGAAATAGCCTTCATCTGGTGGAATGCCATTCAATAAGCGGGCACTCTGACCTGCCAGTTCATCAATAGCGGCTTTACCATGAACAGAAACCGGCAATATGTTGGTCAAATGTAAACAGGCAATGCCTGCCGCATCGATTAATGGTTTGATGGCTGTCAGAACCTGACTCGTTGAGCTATCTGCCACCGCAATGATATTACGGTTACGATATTCAGCCAATGCGTACGGGTTAACGCCAGGAACAACCAGAGGCACATCGGGTTCTGCTGTAAATAAGCCGCTACTATCAATCACCAGACAGCCAGATTCTGTTGCTTTTTCAATATGTTGTGCCGTTATTTCCATCGTAGCGGCAAAAAAGGCGAGTTGTACCTGTGACCAGTCAAATTCTGCCACATCACGAACTGTGATGTTTTTTCCGTTAAAACGCTGGATCTTTCCAGCACTTTGCTCACTGGCAAGAAGATGCAGTTCACCAACCGGAAATTGACGTTCCTGTAATAACGCCAATATCGCTTCACCTACTGCGCCCGTTGCACCCAAAAGCGCAATACTCCAACCTTCTGACATGTTGGTTCTCTCCACTTCTCTTATTTTGCTAACAGACAGGAGCCCCTGCCTGTATTAAATGACTTTTGCATTAAATCCAATTTTGGACAGTAATTGAGCACTCTCTTCTGAGTCACAATGCACGGTCAGAGAAGACCATTCCCGCCGTTCTGGATAGTATTTGCGTAATCGATCAAAAGCACCTTGTTGATCCGCAACCTGACGTAAAGGTGCATCATCACGGCGCACATCATACACTAAATGCATCAAACGCTTGAGGAGACTTTGTGTCACATCCCCCCGTACTGTGACCTGACTGAAATCAGGTGCCGGCAACAGATCAGCCAACGCTGTCTTGCGAGGTTGCCCCAGAAACTCACAATAGGCCTCAAAAACCTGAGTTGTACCCCGTGCTTTGCCTTCCAGGGTATAACCAGCAATATGTGGAGTCGCAATATCCACTAAAGCTAACAGGGGTAGAGAAAGGTTAGGCTCTGGCTCCCAAACATCAAGCACTGTGCGTAACTTTTTGCCATTTTGCAGCGCGGAAAGTAACGCTTGATTATCAACCACCTCGCCACGGCTGGCATTAATTAAAATACGGTTATCCGGTAATGCAGAAAGTAATTCTGCATCAGCCAAATGATACGTCTGGTATGGGCCAGAGTGATTAAGTGGTGTATGGAAAGTCAGAATATCCGCTTCTTGCACCAATTTTTCTAACGGCCAAAACGCCCCTTCATCACCACGATCTGCCCGAGGAGGATCGCACAGTAACGTCTTCACGCCCAAAGCCGCCAGTCGATCAGCTAAACGCCCCCCGACATTACCAACACCGACAATACCTACAGTCTTGTCTTTCAGCTGAAATTGATCTCGTTCAGCCAATAGCATCAATGCCGAGAAGACATACTCAACCACGGCAATGGCGTTACATCCAGGGGCGGCGGAAAAACCAATCCCTGCCTGAGATAACCATTGCTGATCAACATGATCCATTCCCGCAGTGGCAGTTCCGACAAATTTCACCGAACTGCCTTGCAACAACGATTTATTGACTTTGGTGACAGATCGAACCATAAAGGCATCGGCATGTTCCAAAATTCCTTCAGGCACCGGGCGTCCTGGAATTGCCTGCACTTCACCTAATTGCTGGAAGAGCTGTTCAGCATAAGGCATATTTTCATCAACTAAGATTTTCACTTTTCTCATCCAATGGCTTAAATGGGCGTGATCCACTATTCTGCCATTTTATCTGCATAAAACCTATATTCACAGAAAACCTATATGCCCTTATACTCGATGAACTTCAGGTTGCAATCCGCAAGACGACGCGAGGCCTTACGAGGCCTTATATTTCCCCGCGCAGCGGGAAAATATAACACGCATCTTGAAGTTGGATTGGTATAGACTCACTAAACGATTTACTTACATGAATAATTTCACTCAATGAAGAACTTATTATTCCCCCTCGTCGCGGTGTTGATCTGGTCAGTCAATGCCGTTGTCAGCAAAGCGGCTGCCACCCTGATTGAACCTGCTGCAATTTCTTTCTACCGCTGGTTTATTGCCTTTCTGGCCCTGACGCCTTTTCTCTTATTGCCAGCCCTAAAGCAGCGGAAAATCGTTGTCCAATATTGGTGGAAGCTACTGATTTTGGGTTCTCTGGGTATGGTACTTAACCAAAGCCTGGCCTATTATACCGCTCACACCGTCAGCGCGACAATCATCGGCATTTTCACTTCCTTGATACCCTTATTAACCGTCATTATCAGTATCTTTGCCTTACGGGTTACCCCCACTGTTGGTATCACTCTCGGCACCGTGTTATCTCTGTTTGGCCTTGTGTGGCTGGTCAGCAAAGGGGAACCCGCTTCCTTATTGCAACATGGCCTGGGGATTGGGGAAGTGATGATGTTTATTGCCGCCGCTTCTTATGCCTTATATGGGGTTTTAACCAAACGCTGGGCAATTCCATTACCCAACTGGCAATCACTCTATGTACAAATTGGGTTTGGCGTTTTATTGCTTCTGCCTAATTTTATGATAACGGACAATGTTCAGTTAACAGCCGATAATCTTTCCCTTGTTCTGTTTGCTGGCATTCCCGCCTCCATTCTTGCGCCTTATTTGTGGATACAAGGTGTCACCCGCATTGGCGCAAATATGACGTCTATTTTTATGAACCTGGCACCTGTATTTACTGCCATCATTGCTATCGTGGCTCTTCATGAGGAAATACACAGTTACCACTTAATTGGGGGTGGCATTGTGTTAGCGGGTGTGATACTTGCGCAACAGTTACGCATCCCGCTCACACGCAGAAAGCCTGAACACAATTCTTACCAATAATCCCCCCAATACCTCACTGGGTAAAAGCTGGAGAGTGGCACTGTGATACTGGCAAATTTCTTTAACAATAGTCAGCCCTAATCCTGCCCCCTCCAGCCCGGCTGCGTTGTCCAAACGGTTAAATGCCATTAGCGATTGACGAATATCTTCTTGGGCGATACCCGACCCTGAATCATCGATTTCAAGGCAGACGTGTTTTTTATCTGGCATGATATTTACTCTTCCCGTCACCACTCCCATTTGCGGGGTATATTTGATGGCATTGTCCAGCAAGTTGGCGCACATTTCGGCTAACAACAGGGGATCGCCTCTGATCCCTAAGGCATCTTCCCCTTCGTAACCTAAGTCAATGTTTTTGCTTTCTGCTTGCTGTAAGCGAGAAAAGCAGACTTGTTGCAACAGCGCCACGATATTGACCGGCTGATAATTTTGTATTGCCTCTTTTTCATGCACTTTAAGTTGTGAAAGTTGCAGCAGACGATCAGTCAGCAAGATCATATTATCCAAACTCTTATCAATTGCCGTAAGTATGCTATCCCGCTGTTCTGAAGCCGGGTTGCCACGTGCTACCGCAACTTGTGTTTTCAATACCGCTAAAGGGGTTCTCAGCTGATGAGAAGCATCCGCACTGAATCGCTCCTGGCGTTCAACCATTAAACCCAACCGCCCAATATATCGGTTAAGCGATTGCAGTAATGGAACAAGTTCGGACCACGGTAAAATATTTGGTAATGGTGTTAGATCATTAGCAGAACGGAGGCTCATAATGCCTGAAAGCTTCCGCAACGGTTTCAGCAGGAGCCTGAGCAGAATGTAAGCAAGGAGTAATGTCAACAATACGACCGTCCCCTGATTAACCAGCGAAGACAACAGTAACTGTTGAGCCATATATTGGCGGGAAGATACAGTTTCCGCCACCAATATCAACGCCATCCCCATTATGTTGCCTTCATTGACGGGTTGGTATAACCCCACTACACGTATAGGCTGCCCCTGATATTCCGCATCATAAAAATAAGCCAGTGCCGTATACAAGGGTGAACGCTGGACGTTCTGCGGTATTCGCGGGAGGTCGTCATAACCGGAAATCGTTTTTCCTTTCGGCGATATGACCTGATAGTACAGGCGATCATTTGTATTGCGTTCGAAACTGTCCAAAACAACATAAGGTACATCAACGAGCAAATTTTGCTCTCTGACAGTCAAACGTTCAGCGACTGTTCTTGCTGAAGCAAGCAGTGTTCTGTCATAAGCCAGCATAGCCGCATTTTTCACACCGATATACTGGCTATAAACAGAAACACAACCCAGTAATAGTAAAGGGACGCCCAGAAACAGCAATAATTGGTGGAATAACGATCGCGGTACTTTCAGATACTTCATTATGTCAGCCGCTCCAATCGATATCCCAATCCACGTAATGTCCTGATTTCTACATCACTGTTGATTAATTTTTTCCGCAACCGATGAACATATAGCTCTATGCTTTGTGGATTTGCCTCATCCGATAGGGAAAACACTTGCTCAAACAGTTGCTGTTTAGAGACCGGACGCCCCCGACGATAAAATAGTGTTGTTAAAACAGACAATTCTCTGGGTGTCAGTGCCAGCAGTACATTGTTCAGTACAAAATACCCTTCGCCTTCATAAGTTAATGAACCAAATTTCTGTGCTTCTTGTGGTATAGCTGAACTACGACGTAACAATGCACGAATACGGGCTTCCAGTTCCTGAAAATCAAAAGGCTTAGTCAGGTAATCATCGGCACCGGAATTCAATCCTTTCACACGATCCGTAACCTCTGTTTTAGCAGTCAATAACAACACGGGTAAGTTTTGACCACGCTTACGCAGCCGTGATAACAGAGACAAACCATCTAATCTGGGTAAGGCCACATCCAGAATCAACAACGCATAATTTTCAGTCTGCAAAAGCTGATCTGCCACAATACCATCTTGCGCCAGATCCACCACAAACCCAGCATTATTCAATGCCTTCTGTAACCAATGTGATAATTCTGAGTGATCTTCAACCAATAATAGCCGCATTGAATAATACCTATTGTCAAAAATTAACCAGAGAAATAAAGCGGAGATATCACATAATTGCAATATTAAGATTTAGCAATTGCTTAGGGGTTAACAAAAAACATGAATGCAAACAATTAATTAACAAAATCATGTAAAACACTACGCAAATTAAGCGATTGAAATCACATCCAGACAACTTTTATTGTTAATGAAAGGTAATTGAAAGGTTTCATTTCTATAAATGAACATGCACCAGAAATTTGTCATTCATATCCTTTACTGGTGCTATGTGAGGAATAAAAATGAGAACTTTTAAAACATTATTAACCGCTGCAAGCCTGTTTATTTGTGCCTGCGCTTTTGCAACTCCTGCTCCCAATAGAACCGAATGTATTGCACCCGCCAAACCTGGCGGAGGCTTTGATTTAACCTGCAAACTCATCCAAATTTCACTGTTAGAAACTAAAACTATCGATTCTCCCATGCGGGTGACATTTATGCCCGGCGGTGTCGGCGCGGTTGCTTATAATGCCATTATTGCTCAACGGCCTGCGGAACCCGGTACTGTCGTTGCCTTTTCCGGCGGTTCCTTATTGAATCTTGCACAAGGCAAATTTGGTCGCTACAACGTCAATGATGTACACTGGCTAGCCAGTGTCGGCACAGACTACGGCATGATTGCTGTGCGCAATGACTCGCCTTACAAGACGCTGACAGATTTGCTGTCAGCGTTTAAAAAAGCGCCTGATAGTATTGTGTTTGGCGCAGGCGCTTCCATCGGTAGTCAAGACTGGATGAAAACCGCATTACTGGCCAAAAAGGTGGGGGTTGATCCCCGCAAAATGCGCTATGTCGCGTTTGAAGGTGGCGGTGAACCTATCACTGCCCTGTTGGGTAATCATATCCAAGTCGTATCCGGTGATCTCAGTGAAACATTACCTTATCTTAGTGGCGATAAAATTCGCATACTTGCTGTTTATGCCGATAAACGCTTAGACGGCGATCTAGCAAAAATTCCAACAGCAAAAGAACAGGGTTATGACCTTGTTTGGCCAATTATTCGCGGTTTTTATATGGGCCCCAAAGTTTCTGATGAACAATATCAATGGTGGGTAGATACCTTTAAAAAACTCCAACAAACTGACGAATTCAAAAAACAACGTGAACTGCGCGGGTTATTTGAATTTAATATGACGGGCAAAGAGCTGGATGACTATGTGAAAAAACAAGTTATTCAATACCATGAAATGGCCAAATCCTTTGGTTTAGCAAAATAACAGGGATAGCATCATGAGCGATCGTATCTTTGCTACTGTATGGCTGGTGCTATGTGGAATCGGGTTGGTGACTGGATGGGGTATCCATAGTGAATATAGCTATGAACCTCTGGGTCCTCGTCCATTTCCAATTGCTATTATTTCATTGATGGCACTCTGTGCTTTACTGTTGCTGTTTAAAAAACCTGACCCTGTTTACTGGCCGACACCACACGTGTTACGTCGCTTAGTTTTGTTGATTGCCACACTAACCATTTATGCATGGTCATTTGAGTGGTTAGGTTTTCCACTCGCAACCACGTTATTGACTATCAGTGTGGCACGACTCTTTAACGCCACGCTCCTTACAGCGATTTTTTCTGGTGTATTTCTCGGTATTTCGCTCTTTTTTGCCTTTGACCGTTTGTTAGAGGTCACCCTGCCCGTCGGCAGTTGGTTCAGCTAAGGAGACAACAATGGATACTTGGATATATCTGCTCCATGGTTTTGAAGTCGCATTAGTACCTAAAAACCTGGTCATTGCATTAATCGGCTGTTTTATCGGGACTGTTGTTGGGTTACTGCCTGGTCTTGGTCCCATAAATGGGGTGGCTATTTTGCTGCCATTGGCTTTTGCGTTAAAATTACCCGCTGAATCTGCGCTGATTTTATTGGCAACTGTCTACATTGGTTGTGAGTATGGCGGCCGTATCTCTTCAATATTACTAAATGTACCGGGAGATGCCGCTGCCATTATGACAACGCTTGATGGTTACCCTATGGCAAAACAGGGACGCGCGGGGGTTGCACTCTCTATCTCTGCTGTGAGTTCGTTTTGTGGCTCACTTTTGGCTATCATGGGTATCATTTTATTTGCTCCACTTTTAGCACAGTGGTCTTTAGCATTCGGGCCTGCTGAATACTTTGCACTCATGGTATTTGCCATTGCTTGCCTCGGCAGCATGATGAGTCAAAATCCCATAAAATCACTCCTTGCCGCCTTAATCGGTTTGGCCTTAGCAACCGTGGGCGTTGATGCTAATACCGGCGTTTATCGTTTCACCTTTAATAACGTGCACCTCTCCGATGGTATTCAATTTATTGTTGTCGTCATTGGGCTATTTTCCGTCAGTGAAATTTTATTGATGCTGGAGAGTACTTCTGCGGGGCAAAAAGTCATTCGCCAGACAGGGCGTTTGCTATTCAATCGGAAAGAAGCGGCAGCGTGTGCAGGACCAACCTTACGCTCATCAGTGATTGGCTTTTTTGTGGGAATATTACCCGGTGCAGGGGCGACAATCGCTAGTGCAATAACCTACATGACAGAAAAACGGATCAGTGGTAACAGTGATTCATTTGGTAAAGGTGATATCCGCGGTGTCGCTGCACCGGAGGCCGCCAATAACGCATCAGCCTGTGGTTCATTTATTCCTATGCTGACTCTCGGTGTCCCCGGTTCAGGTACAACCGCTGTGATGCTGGGCGCTTTGACACTTTATAACATCACTCCCGGTCCTACCATGTTCACCGAACAACCTGATATTGTCTGGGGGCTTATTGCTGCTTTGTTGATCGCCAATATTTTGTTACTGATCATGAACATCCCGATGATTGGGCTATTTACCCGTATGTTGAGTATCCCAATGTGGTTCTTGGTTCCTTCAATAGCCATCGTTTCCGCCGTGGGAGTATATGCCATCCACAGTACCACTTTTGACCTTATGTTGATGGTCGGGTTAGGTGTTTTCGGCTACATACTGCGAAAAATGAATTTCCCAATGTCACCACTGATTTTAGGTTTCGTCTTAGGCGAAATGCTGGAACAAAACCTACGACGGGCACTTTCAATCAGCAATGGAGATTTTGAGATCTTATGGAGTAGTACTATCACACAAGTTTTGCTGATTCTGGCGGTATTGGTCATTGTTATTCCGCCCATTCTGCGCATCATTAATAAACGCCGCAATAAAAATAGCCAATCCACATAATCAATGGATTGGCTGTAAATTTTTTATTACTTAAAAAATCAGTTTGAATACTTGCGCATCACCAGGGATGCATTTGTACCACCGAACCCGAAGCTATTGGACATCACTGTCCTTAGCTCGCGTTCGGTAGGTTCAGTAATAATATTCATGCCCTGTGCTTTTTCATCCAGGTCTTCAATATTAATGCTTGGTGCAATAATGCCATGCTCCAACATCAACAGGCTATAAATCGCTTCATGAGCACCTGCTGCACCCAATGAATGCCCTGTCATCGCTTTAGTGGCGGAAATGGCAGGTGTATTGTCGCCAAAAACCTCTCTAATGGCTTCCAACTCTTTCAAATCACCAACTGGTGTCGAAGTTCCGTGGGTATTGATGTAATCGATTCCACCTTCAACACCATCTAATGCTATCTTCATACAACGCACAGCGCCTTCTCCAGAAGGAGCGACCATATCTGCGCCATCTGAATTTGCCCCGTAACCGATAATTTCAGCATAAATATGCGCACCACGGGCTAAGGCGTGCTCTAATTCTTCAACAACCACAATACCGCCACCACCCGCGATCACGAAGCCATCGCGGTTCTGATCATAAGTACGGGAGGCTTGTTCCGGTGTTTCATTATATTTAGTGGAAAGTGCTCCCATTGCATCAAATTCACAAGCCATTTCCCAGCTTAATTCTTCACCACCGCCGGCAAAAATAATATCCTGCTTACCGAGTTGGATTAATTCAACGGCATGGCCGATACAGTGTGCAGAAGTTGAGCAGGCAGAACTGATGGAGTAGTTGACTCCCTTGATCTTAAACGGTGTTGCCAAACACGCTGATACACCGGAAGCCATTGCCCGTGTGACCATATAAGGCCCAACGCCACGCAATCCACGGGCACGCATACCATCTGAACCTGCGACTTGGTTATAGGGAGAGCCTCCTCCTGAACCGACAACTAATCCAGTACGCAGGTTAGAAACTTGTTCATCGGACAGGCCGGAATCTTTAATTGCCTCATCCATTGCCAGATAAGCATAAATCGATGCGTCACTCATGAAACGTAAAGTTTTGCGGTCAATCAAACCAGCAGTATCCAGTTTTACATTTCCCCAAACATGGCTGCGCATGCCCATTTCTTTAAATTTTTCTGAGAAAGTTATCCCGGAACGGCCCTCTTTCAGAGATTCCAACACCTCTTTCTGGTTATTACCAATACTGGAAACAATACCCAGACCGGTGATTACTGCACGTTTCATTACTTACCTCATCAATATGTTTACCTGCGGGATTTATTCACCTGCACTTTAGCTTACACTTGTAAGCTGAACAAGTCCGATCAGGTTAAAAATTCAAAGAAAAATTGATCTTGACTCAACGTTAAAGCTTTGTCATGGGTGGTGCAACTAAACGAAGACCGTTAAAATCCACCTATTATTGTTATCAACAGTACAGGCATTATTGTGAAAAGCAGCGCTATCAGCAACGCAACCCTAAGCTGGAATGAACAGGGCACCCCCATTTCAGAGCAGTTTGATGATGTTTATTTTTCAAATCAAGATGGCTTGGAAGAAACATTATATGTATTTTTGAAAGGTAATCATTTTCCTCAACGTTTTAATACACACTCCCGTCCAGAATGTGTTATTGCAGAAACGGGATTCGGTACTGGATTGAATTTCCTGACACTTTGGCGAGCTTTCTCCCATTTTAAACAACAATATCCTGAATCTGTATTAAAACGGCTGCATTATATCAGTTTTGAAAAATACCCATTAAAACCATCTGACCTGAAAACAGCACACCGGCGTTGGCCAGAATTTAAGGCATTTTCTGCGCAATTATGCCAACAATGGCCCTTAGCACTGGCGGGCTGCCATAGATTAATTCTGGATAATGGCGCTATCACCCTGGATCTTTGGTTTGGGGATGTAAATGATCTATTACCGAAAATAAGTTCAGGCCTGACAGAGAAAGTGGATGCCTGGTTTTTAGATGGTTTTGCGCCAGCAAAAAATCCACAAATGTGGAGTGAACAGTTGTTCGCTGCAATGGCAAAATTTTGTCGTCCTGAGGGTACGTTTGCCACCTTTACCTCCGCTGGCATAGTCCGCCGAGGATTGCAAGCCGCAGGCTTTAATGTCACTAAGGTTAAAGGTTTTGGGCGTAAAAGAGAGATGTTGACCGGTACGCTATCTTCATCAGGTGGCCCACTTCGCTTACCTTATGAACCCTGGTTTTCTCGCAAAGCCGCTACCTGTACCGATGATATTGCCATCATTGGTGGGGGTATTGCCAGCGCACTTACTGCACTTGCCCTAGTGCGCCGTGGTGCCAAAGTCACACTATATTGCCAGGATGCACAACCGGCCCAAAATGCATCCGGCAATCAACAAGGAGCCATTTATCCCTTACTGAATGGTAATGCCGATCCATTAGAACGCTTCTTTACATCAGCATTTACTTTTGCCCGCCGTCAGTACGATCAATTAATTGACGAAAATGTATCGTTTGACCATCAATGGTGTGGTGTCAGCCAACTAGCTTATGATGAAAAAAGCGCGAAGAAAATTAGCAAAATGCTACGGACAACGTGGCCAGAAGAAATAGCCCTCGGTATGAACCGTAACCAATTAAGCCATGCCAGTGGAATAGATGTTAATTATGATGGCATTCACTATCCACAAGGAGGTTGGTTATACCCCGCACAACTGACTCAAGCAGTAATTAAACTGGCTGAACAACGTGGAATGCAGGTTTATGTTAATCATAAAATAACTCAGCTCATTCAGAGTGAAAATGGCTGGCAATTGCAGATTGAACATAAGGAAAACCTGCAATGCAAGGATCACAACGTTGTCATTATTGCCAATGGTCACTGTCTGCCACAATTTGAACAGACTAAAAAACTCCCTGTAACCGCTGTTCGCGGTCAAGTTAGCCATATTCCAACTACAGATAGCCTGAGCCAATTGAAAAGTGTACTGTGTTACGATGGCTACATGACGCCTGTTAATCCTAATAACCAATATCACTGTATCGGTGCCAGTTATCAACGTAATCAGTTGGATACACTGTATTCTTCTATCGAGCAACAAGAAAACCGAGATCGTTTATTAAAATGTTTCCCGGATGTTGATTGGCCACAGGAAGTTGACATTTCAGAAGAGAAGTCTCGCCAGGGTATCCGCTGTGTCATTCGAGATCATATGCCAATGGTCGGGAATGTTCCTGCTTTCAGTGAACTTATGGATAAATATGCAAATTTATCTCTGCAAATAAACACTAATAAAATGATTGAAGAATCTCCTTGTTACCCAGACTTATTTATTCTTGGTGCGTTGGGTTCACGGGGATTATGTTCCGCTCCGTTAAGTGCAGAATTATTAGCTAGCCAAATTTTCGGTGAACCTCTGCCGCTTGATGACGAGACATTAGCGGCTTCACACCCAAATCGCTTTTGGGTTAGGAAGCTATTACGCGGCAAAGCAGTAAGAACAGAAAAACCTTGAAGCCGTTTATTCTGTTGCATCAGGCATGGAAAAATTATGTCTGATGCAAGCTCCGGTTCGGGCAACTATTTATTGGGTAGCTCCTCATTTAAAGTTGATATTTTTTGATGTATATACCAATCCAACTTCAAGATGCGCGTTATATTTACTATAAAACGATCAATAAAGATTTAATTATCACTCTTTACTCTCATTATTGATGATGCACTACAAATATTTTTGTAATTGAAGATGGAGAGTTACTCAATTCAAGCAAAAAATAAAGGGCTATATGCATAGCCCTAAATAAAGTTATTTCTATATCAAGTAATTAGTCTTTTGCACCATCCAGCAGTTTTTGCCAAGTTGCCAAAACCAAAACCTGATCAGGGGGAGTCAGTTCTCCCACTTTAATGGCTTTGTGGATGCTTTCTTCAACACGTTGATGGAGCTGTTCAATCGTATTCGCGCCTTCTTCCTCTAATTCAGCAACAGCTAATGTCAGGTGCCCGCGGAGGTAACCACCAGCAAATAAGTCGTCATCACTGGCATGTTCAACCTTATCATCAATTTGCGCCAGAATACGTGTTTCAAACTCTGCGAGCATCATTTTTTCCTCAAAATCAATTTCAGTTAGCAAAGAGATCTTCCGGGTAAGGAAAATGCTCTGCTTTTAATGGTGGCGTATTGTAAAACGATTGCAGACCCTGAATAAAGCGTGCAGCTCGTGCTGGTATCCCATTTTCAAGGTATTGCATGACTTGCGCATGCACTTTTCGCTGAAAAGTAAGGCGATCCGGCTCAAAATCGCCTTCAAGGTTGTCACAACTGACATTAAAGGGAAATCCCGCCGCTACACAGAATAACCACTCCAGCGACTGTGGTTTAATCTCCACTTTTTCAAACTCTCCCTGAGTTTGAGCATCACGCCCATCAGGGCAATACCAATAACCAAAATCGATCAGTTTGCGACGCTCTTCACCCGCAATGCACCAATGAGAAATTTCATGTAATCCACTGGCGTAAAAACCGTGGGCAAACACTATCCGGTTATAGTTAACTTCATCATCTACAGGCCGATAAATCGGCTCACCATCACCTTTTATCAGACGGGTGTTATAGTCATTGCTAAAGCAATTATCAAAAATTTCAATCAGTTGTTGATAATGATGTGCGGTCATGTATTAATGCCAGATCCTAAATCAAAAATAAAATGCCAGCCAAGAACGGATGGTATCTCCGTGCTGATCATAAAGAAGTTTGATGCTCATCAAAAAGGAAATTGTCACCAACAGCGGGCGAATGAGTTTCTTCCCTTTGCTCAACACCAAACTCGCCCCTAATCGCGCGCCGATTATCTGGCCTACCAACATCACAACGCCCGCCAGCCATAAGATCTGTCCACCAAGCACAAAGAATCCCAAGGCTCCGATGTTAGATGCCAAGTTCAGTACCTTGGCATGGGCCGTCGCTTTCGCCAAATTGTAGCCACAAAGCATGACATAAGAGAGTGCGAAAAACGATCCCGTTCCCGGCCCAAACACGCCATCGTAGAAGCCAATACCACATCCGGCAAGGCAACCAAATGCCATTGGGCCAAGACGATGTTGCCTATCTTCTGCTCCAATATTTGGTACTAAGAGGAAATAAAGGCCGATAATAATCACTAATGCCGGCAATAAATAACGCAGAAAATCCGGTGACACAAATTGAACCAGCAAAGCTCCCAACATCGCGCCAATTATCGTCATGAAGATAGCAAAACGCTGGGAACGCAAATCCACTACACCACGGCGGATAAAATAAAGGCTGGCCGAGAAAGAGCTGCCTATAGCCTGTAACTTACTTGTTGCCAGTGCCTGGACAGGAGAAACCCCCATCGATAGCAACGCAGGAATGGTTAATAATCCACCGCCTCCTGCAATAGAATCGATAAACCCCGCCACCATCGCAACCAAAAAGAGAAAACCGTAAATTTCCGGTCCCAATAATGACCATTCCATTATGCATTTCACCAGAAAACTGCTTGCCTATTCTCATGATACCTTTCAGCACCAACCGAAGTGGATATCAGGCGCCTCTTCCCGAATTACCAGCGCGGAAGCGATGGTATCACATCAGCACACTGTGCCCGCTGGCGCAGTAAGTGATCCATCAGCACAATCGCCATCATGGCTTCTGCGATAGGTACGGCACGAATACCAACACAAGGATCGTGGCGGCCACGAGTTACCATATCCACTTCCTCTCCCTGACGATTGATAGTCCTGCCTGGCACCATAATGCTGGATGTCGGTTTCAACGCGATATGTGCAATAATTGGCTGACTACTGCTAATTCCGCCTAAAATGCCGCCAGCATGATTACTGGTAAACCCCTGCGTCGTCATTTCATCGCGGTTTTCGCTGCCACGTAAATTGATCACACCGAAACCATCACCAATTTCAACACCTTTGACCGCGTTAATGCTCATCAAAGCATGAGCGATGTCTGCATCCAAACGGTCAAAAACCGGCTCTCCCAATCCGGCCGGTACGTTTTCAGCAATTACACTGACTTTCGCACCGATAGAATTCCCCTCTTTTTTCAATGTGCGGAGTAATTCATCAAGCTGAGTTAGCTTACTTGCATCCGGACAGAAAAAAGGGTTCTGTTCAACCTGCTCCCAATCTTTCAGTTCACAATGAATATCGCCCATCTGAGTGAGGCAAGCACGAATAAGAATGCCGTGTTTTTCCAACAGATATTTTTTAGCAATTGCCCCTGCTGCAACGCGCATGGCGGTTTCACGGGCAGATGAACGCCCCCCGCCACGGTAATCACGCAACCCGTATTTCTGTTCGTAGGTATAGTCAGCATGGCCCGGACGGAAAACATCGTTAATTGCACTGTAATCTTGTGAACGCTGATCGGTGTTCTCAATCATCAGACCAATGCTGGTGCCTGTTGTCACGCCGTTAAAAACACCGGAAAGAATGCGAACTTGATCGGGTTCACGACGTTGTGTCGTATAACGGGACGTTCCCGGACGACGCCTGTCCAGGTCGATTTGTAAGTCAGCTTCTGTGATAGCAATGCCCGGTGGAACACCATCGACAATGCATCCCAGTGCGATCCCGTGAGATTCACCAAATGTGGTGACACGAAAAAACTGCCCAATACTATTTCCTGCCATTCCTACCCTGCCATCATTATTTGCGTTACCAATGAGATCGAATAACAATAACTCACCCAATGATTAAAACCTATCTTATTTCAGTAATTTTATTTGCCTTTTATCCTTACTTTTTCGAGCAACAATATTGCCAGCTACGACTCGAAATCCACTGGATATATACGCGATAAACGTCAAGTTATAATCCGCAAGACGACGCGGAGCCTTATATTTCCCCGCTGCGCGGGGACATATAACACGCATCCTGAAGTTGGACTGGTATAGATACAATTTATATGAAATAGCCGTTTTAACCATTAGATGAATGAAAAAAATATCAGTCTTTGAATGGCTGGAAATATTCGTGATATTCAACAAGCTGCTGACGAGTCAGTACGAAAACACCATCACCATAATCATGTTCGAATGTCAGCCATTTGAAGGGTACTTCCGGGTATTGCTCAATCAGGTGTACCATACTGTTACCTACTTCACATACCAGTATTCCCTCTTCTGAAAGGAAATCCGGGGCAGTTGCCAGAATACGACGAACCAAATCCAACCCGTCAATACCTGCTGCCAAGGCTAATTCAGGTTCATGATCGTATTCCTGAGGAAAATCACTCATATCTTCTTCATCGACATAAGGAGGATTAGTCACAATGATGTCGTATTTCATCGATGGTATATCATGAAATAGATTTGAACGAATCGGGATGACACGGTGAGAAAGCTTATGATTCTCTATATTTATTTCTGCAACTTCCAAAGCATCGGGAGAAATATCAACAGCATCAACTTCGGCTTCTGGGAAGGCATGGGCACAAGCAATTGCAATACAACCGCTTCCTGTACAAAGATCCAAAATTGTCGATGGCTGACGTGAGATAAATCCTTCAAAATGGTTTTCAATCACATCTCTAATCAGTGAACGTGGAATCAAAACTCGCTCATCGACATAAAATTCATGACCACAGAACCAAGCGCGATTTATCAAATAAGCAACAGGAACACGTTCATTAATACGACGCAAGACAAGTTCCACGATGCGTTGGCGCTCTGTTGATGTCAGGCGGGAAGCCATCATTGAATCAGGAACATCCATAGGCAAACGCAATGAAGGGAGAACTAATTGCAGAGCCTCATCCCACGGATTACATGCCGTATGTCCACAATAGATATCCGATTCGCTAAAACGGCTGGTAGACCAACGCAACATATCTAAAATGGTACGCAGCTCTGCAACAGCCTCATCGACTAAAATCTTATCCAAAAAACACCTCCAAACAACAAAAAAGATATATCAACTCGTTAGTTTGCCACGTTCCCGGACACAAATCAGCTTTCTGAATAGATGAATTATCTTAGGAATTGAAAAGGAGAGTGATAATACGAAACCACCCTACACAGGCAGGGTGGCATGTTTAGGTTATCTGGTGATTATTTATTCTTTTTCACCCATAGGTAATAGCTTATGGTCAATAATGCTATCCATACTATCCCAACGTACAAGGCGATGCGGGTATTGGGGAAATAACCTAATACCGCAATAACAAAGGCCATAAAAGCAATAGTCAAAGCCGGTGCGACAGGCCAGAAAGGCACGGGGAATTTGAGCTGTCTGGCCTCTTCTGCCGGCATTTTTCGACGCATGATATATTGTGACAGCAAAATCATCAGCCATACCCAGACGGTTGCAAATGTTGCAATAGACGCAATGATGATAAAAATTTTTTCCGGCAATAAATAATTTAAAAGCACGCCCACCAGCAAGATCCCTGACATCACCAGCACTGTTACCCACGGTACACCGTTTTTAGTCAGTTGAGTAAACGAGGCAGGTGCCTGTTTTTCTTGTGCCATGCCATACATCATCCGTCCTGCGCCAAAAATATCACTGTTAATCGCGGAAATGGCGGCGGTAATGACGACAACATTTAAAATATTGGCGGCGGAATCAATGCCCAGACTGGAAAATATCTGGACAAACGGGCTGCCATTTTGTCCCACTTGATTCCACGGATAAATGCACATCAAAACAAACAGCGTAAGGACATAGAACAGTAAGATACGCAACGGAACCGCATTAATTGCACGCGGAATGGATTTTTCCGGGTTTTTAGCTTCACTGGCAGTAATGCCGATGACTTCAATACCACCAAAAGCAAACATAACGACGGTGAGCGAAGCAATGACTCCCGCGAGGCCGTTTGGCATAAATCCGCCATGATCCCATAAGTTCGACAGGCCTGTGGCATGCTTAGACGCCTGACCAAACCCATACATCATGATGGCAAAACCGCCGACGATCATAGCGATAATTGCAACAACCTTGATGATAGACAGCCAAAATTCCATTTCACCAAATACTTTGACATTACACAGGTTGATGGCACCAATAAAAAAGACAATGCCAAGTACCCAAATCCACTGGTCAACATGGGGAAACCAGAGCTTCATGTAGATACCAAATGCGGTGACATCAGCAAGACAAACAACCAGCATTTCAAAGACATAAGTCCATCCGGTCAGAAAACCCGCCAATGGCCCTAAGTAATGGGTGGCATAGTAAGAGAAAGAGCCTGGTGCAGAGCGATGAACCGCCATTTCCCCCAAAGCCCGCATGACCATAAAAACGGCGGCCCCCCCCATTGCATAAGCCAGCAATACCGCTGGCCCTGCGGCTTTAATGGCACCTGCCGAACCATAGAAAAGACCTGTACCAATTGCCGAACCCAGTGCCATAAATCGAATGTGGCGAACGCTCAACCCTCGCTTGAGTTGTGAGATGCTTTGCATGATTTATCCTTGTGTCTTTTATTATTAGATTGGAAAAGATAAATACTACGATAAGGCCGGATAAAATCCGGCCTTATACGATGTGTTTTTACTTAATTTTCTAAGATACTTCCGGCAGGCAACAAGGCAGAAAGTTGCTGCTCGGCCAACAACTGGATTGCTACATCAATATCCGGGGCGAAAAAGCGGTCTTTATCATAATGTGCAACTTTATCGCGGAGAATATGGCGGGCTTTTTCCAATATCTGACTACTTTCCAAACCATGACGAAAATCTATGCCCTGGCAAGCCGTCAACCATTCTATCGCTAAAATACCACGCACATTATCTGCCATTTCCCATAAGCGACGGCCTGCGGCAGGTGCCATTGAAACGTGATCTTCTTGATTGGCAGACGTTGGCAGACTATCGACACTCGAAGGATGTGCCAGTGCCTTGTTCTCACTTGCCAGCGCCGCCGCCGTCACCTGCGCAATCATGAAACCGGAGTTAACTCCGCTGTTTTCGACCAAGAATGGCGGTAACTGCGACATATTGCTGTCCATCAGCAAAGCAATGCGGCGTTCTGACAATGAACCGATTTCTGCCAAAGCAATAGCCAGATTATCCGCTGCCATAGCAACCGGTTCAGCATGGAAATTACCACCAGAAATCACCTCATCTTCTTCGGTAAAGACCAGGGGATTATCAGAAACGGCATTGGCTTCAACCATAATGACATCAGCCGCATGGCGGATTTGGGTTAAACAGGCGCCCATCACCTGTGGCTGGCAACGCAACGAATAAGGATCCTGAACTTTCGGGCAGTTTTGATGAGAGGCAGAAATCTCACTTTGTTCTTCCAATACCAGACGGTAAAGGGCGGCCACATCAATCTGACCTTTCTGTCCACGGACTTCATGAATACGAGCATCAAAAGGTTTACGGGAGCCAAGAGCAGCTTCAACAGACAAGGTGCCACAAACAATCGCTGATGCGAGTAAATCGTCGGCGGCAAATAGCCCTTTTAAGGCAAAGGCGGTCGAAACTTGTGTACCGTTGAGCAGTGCCAATCCTTCTTTTGCGACAAGACACATCGGCTCAAGCCCTGCTTTTTCCAGCGCCACTTTTGCCGGGAGCCATTCGCCACGATAACGGGCCTGCCCTTCTCCCAACAATAACAAGCTCATATGCGCTAATGGTGCCAGATCACCGGACGCCCCTACTGAACCTTTGCCTGGAATACAGGGATACACTTCAGCGTTGACCAGGGCAATCAATCCCTGAATCACAGCCGGACGAATGCCGGAATAACCACGGGCAAGGCTATTAATTTTCAACACCATAATCAATCGGACAATTTCATCCGGCAGAGGCTCACCCACGCCCGCCGCATGTGACAACACGATAGAACGCTGCAACTCTTCTAAATCCTGCTCTGCAATACGGGTATTCGCCAGCAAGCCAAAACCGGTATTGATACCATACGCGGTTTTATTTTCACTGATAATGCGATTCACACAAGCGACACTGCTCTCAATGGCCGGAACGCACTGTTCGTCCAGACGAATCTGAACAGGGTGCTGATAAACATGACGTAGTTCTTCAAGTGTCATTTTTCCCGGATGAATAGTAATGTTTTTCATTTTAACAACGCTCCTTATTTTGCATCAGCCACTGGCAGGTTTAACATTGGCAGGTTTAGTCCCTGTTCTTTCGCACACTGGATAGCCAATTCATAGCCCGCATCCGCATGGCGCATAACGCCGGTTGCCGGATCATTGTGTAAGACGCGGGCAATGCGTGCAGCCGCTTCATCCGTTCCATCACAAACAATGACCATGCCGGAATGCTGAGAGAATCCCATACCAACGCCACCGCCATGATGCAAGGAAACCCACGTCGCACCACTGGCTGTATTCAGTAAGGCATTCAGCAATGGCCAGTCAGACACTGCGTCAGAACCATCTTGCATGGCTTCAGTTTCACGATTAGGGCTGGCGACCGAGCCGGAATCCAGATGGTCACGACCAATGACGATTGGTGCAGAAAGCTCCCCACGGCGAACCATTTCATTGAATGCCAAGCCTAATTTGGCGCGATCGCCCAATCCCACCCAACAAATACGGGCAGGCAAGCCCTGAAAACTGATGCGCGCTCTCGCCATATCTAGCCAGCGGTGTAAATGGTCATCATTCGGCAGCAGCTCTTTTACCTTGGCATCGGTTTTATAAATATCCTCAGGATCACCGGAAAGTGCCGCCCAACGGAAAGGTCCGATACCGCGACAGAACAGAGGGCGAATGTAAGCAGGAACAAATCCGGGAAAATCAAAGGCGTTTTCAACACCCGATTCTTTCGCCATTTGGCGGATATTATTGCCATAATCGAAGGTAGGCACACCTTGTTTCTGGAAAGCCAGCATGGCTTCAACATGTGCGGCCATTGACGCTTTTGCCGCCCGGATAACCACTTCTGGCTCACTTTCAGCACGACGACAATATTCGTCCCATGTCCAACCAGCTGGCAAATAACCATGTAATGGATCATGGGAGCTGGTTTGGTCTGTCACCATATCAGGACGTACACCACGGCGTACTAACTCAGGTAAGATTTCTGAAGCATTACCACATAATGCGATTGAGATTGCTTTACCTTCCCGGGTATAACGCTCAATACGCGCCAAAGCATCATCCAGATCAACGGCCTGTTCATCCACATATTTGGTACGCAAACGAAAATCAAGGCGGCTTTGTTGGCACTCTATGGTTAATGAAGAGGCACCAGCCAATGTTGCAGCCAGTGGCTGTGCTCCTCCCATCCCCCCCAGGCCTGCCGTCAATATCCAGCGGCCGGTCAAGTTGCCGTTGTAGTGTTGGCGGCCTGCTTCGACAAACGTTTCGTAAGTTCCCTGTACAATGCCCTGACTTCCAATGTAAATCCAGCTACCGGCGGTCATCTGACCATACATAGCCAGCCCTTTGGCATCCAGTTCGTTAAAATGTTCCCATGTTGCCCAATGGGGCACCAAATTCGAGTTGGCAATTAATACACGCGGAGCATTTTCATGTGTTTTAAACACCCCCACCGGTTTACCTGATTGCACCAACAGGGTTTCGTCATTGTCCAGATTTTTTAAGGTTTCAACGATTTTTTCATAGCATTCCCAGTTTCTGGCGGCACGGCCAATGCCACCATAAACCACCAATTCGCAGGGATTTTCCGCCACATCGGGATCAAGATTATTCATGAGCATACGAAGTGGTGCTTCGGTTAGCCAGCTTTTTGCTGTGAGTTGTGGCCCTCTGGGAGAGCGGATGGTTACGTTGCTGAATTTATTATTTTGCGTCGTCACGGTTTTTTTTCCTATTTCATTTTTGTGAATTTTGTTAATTTTATAGTTGTATATACATGTATATTCAATAGGCAAAAATGTGACACAGATAAAGTTGATGATGCGGAGCACAACACTATTCGTGATAAAAATCAATAAGATGATATTGATTTATTTCGTAATAAACGGGGAGATATTTTTACTGGTTTTGTGTTTAATATCACATTGATTTTACATTATTGTCACAATGATTAATGAAAAACCTCTCCCTCCCAATAAGGAAAAAGAGGTTTTTGTGGCGTGATTTTTTATAACTTACAGGAAGACTATGAATTAAATCGCCCTTTTAATTTATATCGATGACCAGGAAACAATAATCTGGCACTGGAAACAATAAACGCTTTCGACCAGGTTCGGCGGCTAATTAATAAACAAGGTGTGCTTGCTTCAATTTGTAATAACCGACAAGAAAGGGCATCTCCCGCCACAGCTTCAACAATATGCTCCCCTTCGGTTAATGGCGCTACCTGAGATAAATAATCATGGGCGGTTTGTTGCCGAAAATCTTGCCTCAAATATTCCGGTGCCGCCTGAACATTGACATAGCGATCTTCAATTTGCACAGGTATCTCATTTTCATAATGCAAAATGATGGAATGGTAGAGAGGTGCCCCTGCTGCAATACTGAACTCCACAGCCTGAGTGATATTGGCGGTCACTTCAGCGAGTTTCAGCACCTTGCAACTATGTCGGTTAGAGCGGGAAGCAATTTCATCTGCAATACTGTGAATTTCAAATAACGCAGATTGTCCTTTTGGCTCAGAGACAAACGATCCCACCCCCTGCAAACGAAATAGGAAACCTTCTGCCGTTAACTCCCTCAATGCCCGATTAGCCGTCATACGACTACAGCTAAATTGTTTGACTAATTCCGCTTCCGAAGGAACCCGATCATGCGGTTTCCATTTCCCTGTATAGATCTTTTCAATAATCGCTTGTTTGACTTTTGCATACAGGGGCACCGGTTTGGCATAGATATCTGGTAAGTCGTCTGTCACTGTCCCTTCCTTCTCACTTTTTACGCTCCCCACCCGTTAGTTATTCCACCAGTGCACCAACTGCCAGGCAAGGCGAGCCGCCGCTTTCCCCCCCATTCCCTGAATATCATACAAAGGGTTAAGCTCCACTAAATCCACGGCCTGCAATTTTTTGCTCTGACAGATGAGTTGAACCAATGGCAATAAACGCTCCAGCGGAACTCCCAATGCCGCAGGCGCAGAAACGGCCGGCATTTGCCAAATTGGCAGCACATCCAAGTCGATAGTCATATAAATGATATCAACCTGATTAATGATATCTTGTAATTGCTGCTGTACCTTATCCAACATGGATTCAACACAGTGGGTATCCCAAATAATCGTGACATCAAGATGATTAGCTTCATCCAGTAATGCCTGGGTATTTGATGCCAGGCTGGCGCCAACACAACTGTAATTAAATGGACGCTGGTGTTGCTGGCAGTAATGCGCAAGTTGCCGAAATGGAGTGCCTGATGTAGGCTGCGGTGAATGGCGCAGATCCAAATGGGCATCAAAATTGATGATACCAACTCGCTGCTCCGGGAACGCACGGTAAATTCCCATCCCATGTGCAAAAGCCGTTTCATGCCCACCACCAAAAATCAGCGTTTTCATATTATGCTGCTGGCATTCATAGACAGCATCACTGAGCGCCTGCTGGGCTTCACTCAGTTCGCCTGAATCAGCGCGAATATTTCCCAAATCCACTAACCTATCATGGCCGTCATAGCTCGCCAGATTTGTCAGCGATTGGCGCAGATATTCTGCTCCCAGTTTTGCTCCCGGACGCCCCTGATTCAGTTTAACACCTTCATCGCATTCAAAACCCAATAGCGCAATGTGATGGGGAAATCCGGCTGGGGAGAAACTGGCGGGCTGTTTTATTGTCTGGAATATCCGTAAGGCATTATTGGCTTCTGCAAGATCATTACGCCCCTGCCAACTATTTTCTGATGTTGGATGCCATAAATTCATATTTTTCCCTCACCACCATTAATTAAAGCCATTTAAGTCATCACGATGCGTCATTTCACCATGATAAATACGATAAACCAACGGGTTATGTCCCAGTTCATATAAGATATCCACCGGATCCCGGGCATCCCAAACGACAAAGTCTGCCGTAAAACCCGCAGCTAATTGACCGTGACTACCCGCTCGTCCCAGTGCCTGAGCTGCATGAATAGTCACGCCTTGCCATACTTCTTCCGGTGTCAAACCAAATTGTACGCAAGCCATATTCATCATCAGACGCAAAGAGGCAAAAGGACTCGTGCCGGGATTAAAATCTGTCGAAATAGCCATTGGAACGCCATATTGGCGCAATAATGCAATCGGGGGACGTTGAGTTTCTCTCAGGAAGTAAAATGCCCCCGGCAGTAACACAGCCACGGTTCCACTACGACTGAGAGCCTCAATTCCTTTTTCATCCAAATGCTCAATGTGATCCACTGATAAACCTTGATATTCAGCAACCAGTTCACTTCCGCCCAAATTGGAAAGTTGCTCAACATGACCTTTTACGGGGATATTCAGGCGCTTTGCGGTTGCAAAAAGGCGTTTGGTCTGTTCCAGATTGAAACCAACCGTTTCACAAAATACATCTACAGCTTCGAATAACTGTTTTTGCCAAAGAGTAGGCAGGATGGAGCCACACACTAAATCAATATAGGCATCAGGATCATGTTTATATTCAGGTGGGACGGCATGGGCAGAAAGTAATGTCGGGCTAATTTCGATGGGATTTTTCTGTGCCAATGCCCGCACGACATTTAACTGTTTCTCTTCATTTATCAGATCCAGCCCATAACCGGATTTCATCTCAATCGTTGTCACGCCTTCGGCCATCAGTGCATTGAGACGTTTCTGGGAGACACTTTCCAACTGTTGAGCTGAACTGTTGCGGGTGGCATTCACTGTCGAATTAATCCCTCCCCCTTTGGCACTAATTTCTTCATAAGAAACCCCATTCAAGCGCTGTTCCCACTCAGAGGCTCTATTACCGCCAAAAACTAAGTGAGTGTGGCAATCGATTAAGCCAGGGGTGATCAGGCGCTGCTCTGCGTCAATGACCTTACATTGGTTGGCGGGTACGCTATCTGTCGGCACAACCGCTAAGATTTTTTCGCCCCGCACAATAAGGTCATGCTGCTCTAACATGCCATAATTGCTTTCACCAGCCATGTGATCCATTGTGGCAAGTTTGGCATTGCGCCATATGACATCAGTGTCTCTTAGTTCAATCGACATTGTACTATCCTGTTATTTTTGTTGTTTGTATCAGAACTCATGTTGTATATACATTTATTTTATAACCAGACATCATTGTCAAATTATTTTGTGAACATGTTGTTACTTTAAATGATAACTATCAGGAAAAATCACAAAAAATCAGGTACACTTGCCAAAAGTTGTGAGTAAATGAACGTGTAATGAAGAAAAAATATCAATTAAACACAGAAGACATCAGCCTATTCAGGACGTCTGTCACGGGAACCCGGCGCATTGCACAAGATACGGTTTCCCATCCCCCGAAGAGAAAAAAAATTAACCGTATTGCCCCTGAACGCTTGAAGCAAGAGCAAGCTGATGCCAGTTATTATTTTTCCGATGAATTCCAGCCAAATTTGGATATGGAAGGCCCGACCCGCTACATTCGGGAAGGTGCCAGCCATTATGAATTAAAGAAATTGCGACGTGGCGATTATTCCCCTGAACTGTTCCTAGATTTACATGGGCTGACTCAGTTACAGGCCAAACAAGAAATGGGGGCATTAATTGCTGCCTGCCGTCGAGAGCATGTCTATTGTGCCTGCGTTATGCATGGACATGGTAAACATATTCTCAAACAACAAGCCCCGCTATGGCTTGCCCAACATCCTGATATTATTGCCTTCCATCAAGCTCCCAAAACGTGGGGAGGGAACGCTGCGTTACTCATTTTGGTAGAGATGGATGAATTTACGCAGCGCTAACTTGTTTTTCTATTTAATTAAATTGCCTAAAAATTAAGGTGTCTGGTCAGGATTTCGCCGCTAATTGTGCAGGGGATGTTTGCCATAACAGACACCCTTTTTCCGTTTGGTGATCCAACTCGACACAAGCAATGCTGGATGTCGCAAACATCGGCGGAGTTTGCCCCGGACAAAGCTCAGACACCAAATAGCCGACCAACGGTAAATGAGAAACTATCAATACAGATTTATACCCTTGTGTTGACAAAACGTGCAAGTAGCTGGCAACCAACATTACATCTCCCGATGGCGTTAACTCAGCCAGTATTTCTTCCTTGTCGGGAAGCACCAGGTTTTCTCGTACCGCCTTCAATGTTTGTTCTGCCCGGATATAAGGACTGACCAGAACACAGTCGATGTCAGGCGATTGTTGCGAAAGCCCATGAGCCATTTGCTGTGATTCTTGATATCCTCTGGAGGTCAATTCCCGCGCTGCATCACTGATGGCATTCAAAGCAGCATCACCATGACGCATAATAAAAACGTACATAATCCACCGTTAAGTTAATTGTGAATCTGCCTCAAAATAACCCACACTTTAGCTTTTCAAACCATGAATAAACAATTAATTATTTCCTATAAAAAATCGGCCCTTAATGACAAGAGCCGACCTGACTGTTTTAACCAATGAAATTCAAGCTATACGTGAAATTTCTTTTTCTGTTCTGCCATCCGAATTAAACCCTCACAGGGCGTAAATCTTTCGCCATATTGCGTCTCCAGACGACGTAAAATTTCTACAACTTTGTCACTGCCAAACTTATCAATATAACGGAATGGCCCGCCCAGGAACGGTGGGAACCCAATGCCAAATACAGCACCAATATCACCATCACGTGGACTTCTGATAATCCCCTCATCCAAACAACGCACGGCTTCATTGAGCATGAGCATCACACAACGCTGGGCAATGTCAGCAGGCAACATCTTTATCGCGGGTTTGATCTTTAATAAGGAATAAATCGAAGCATCCACTTCTTTGGATTTTTTTCTACTCGTATATAAATAGAAACCGCGGCCATTCTTCCTGCCCTTTCGGTCATCTTGCAAAATTGCAGCCAAAATCTCTGGTGCCGCAAATCGACTGCCCAATTCTTCTACTAAAACAGGGATGATTTTAGTACCCACATCGATGCCAACTTCATCCAGCAGATTGATGGGACCAATAGGAAAACCAAAATTCAGCAAAGCATTATCGATATGTTCAACCGGCTCACCTTCCAATAAACAATAACCTGCCTCATTAATGTAAGGTGTTAGAATTCGGTTCACATAAAAACCCGCTTTATCCCCGACTACAATCGCTGTTTTTCCCTGTTTCTTGGCTAACGCTACGGTCGTTGCGATCGTTTTTTCACTCGTTCCCTCATGTGGAATAACTTCCACCAGCGGCATTTTGTCTACCGGACTGAAATAGTGAAGACCGATCACCTGCGCTGGCCGAGTCGCCGCTTCAGCGATCTTATGAATTGGCAATGAAGAAGTGTTAGACGCAAAAATGGTTTCGGGTTTTGTATTCTCTTCAATCTCTGCAACCATTTTGCGTTTCAGGACTAAATCTTCAAATACCGCTTCAACCACAATATCAGCTTGCTTAAACCCACTGTAATCGGTCGTTCCTGTCAATAGAGACATCTGACGAGAACGCTCACTTGATTGCAAACGACGCTGTTTTACCCGCTTAGAAAGGAGATCCCAGGTATATTTCAAGGCCTGATTAATGCCTCTTTCATTAATATCTTTAATGCGAGCAGGCAAATTCCCTCGCGTCACGGTCACATTGGCAATACCGCCCCCCATCAGGCCGCCCCCCAAAATCCCCACATGTCTGATTTCGGCGGGCGGTTCTGAAGAGCCAGTTTCATTCTTCAACGTTGTAGAAGCAAAAAACAGACTCCGCAATGCTTCTGATTCTTGTGTCATCGCCAGTTCACCAAACGCCCTGGCTTCAAGCTGAAAACCTTTCTCAGAGCCTTTTTCCAGGCCGGCACGAATCACATTGATGATTTTTTCTGGTGCGGGATAATGGCCACGAGTTTTTTCGCGCGTTTTTTTATGAACCATCTGGAATAACAACGGCCTGCCTAATGCACTTGCCAGTATGCGCTGTGACCATGCCAATGGCTTACGTTTCACGATGCCTTTTTTAACATACTGCACAGCAACATCCAGCAAGATATCTAAAGGAACTGCGTCATCCACAACGCCCAGCCGTTGCGCCTGTTTTGCCTTGAGCTGACGGCCGGTCAATATGATGTCTAACGCAGCACTGACACCAATCAAACGAGGCAATCTTTGCGTTCCGCCTGAACCGGGTAATAACCCAAGCTGAACTTCCGGCAAACCAAGACGGGTTTTCTCATCCAAAGAACAGATTCGCGTATGACAAGCCAATGCCAACTCCAGCCCACCACCTAAACATGCGCCATGGATCGCGGCCACAATCGGTAAAGGATAACTGGCAATCTGCGCAAACAGTTTTTGACCTTTTTCAGCCAATGCTGTCGCTTCTTCCTGAGATTGGCAGTGAGCTATCATGCTAATATCAGCACCAGCAATGAAGGTATCTGCCTTGCCGGATACAATAACCAGCCCTTTCAAGCTTGAAACTTGTTGCGCTTTTTCAAACATGATCAGGAACTGTTCAACAAATTCAGCTTTCAGTGTGTTGACTTTCTCTCCGGGTACATCAATGGTGATAATTCCCACCTTGTCGTCCCTGACAGAAAAACGGAATACTGATTGCTCCGGTTGCATTGCTGCTGACATAACCGTTTCTTTTTCAGCCTGAGCCATTATTCTACCTCCAATACCATTGCTGCACCCAAACCACCAGCGGCACAAGCTGTTGTTAACCCAAGACCACCACCACGGCGATGCAATTCATTCAACGTCTGGGTAACCATTCTGGCGCCTGTCGCCGCGAAGGGATGCCCATAAGCAATTGATCCACCCAATACATTGAATTTATCCATATCCACTTCACCTATTGCCTGAGAACGCCCTAACTTTTCACGGGCAAATTTCTCACTGGCAAACATGTTTAAATTCGTTAATGTTTGGGCAGCAAATGCTTCATGCATGTCGATAAGAGTAAGCTCATTCAGGGTGATACCCGCACGATCCAGTGCCAGCGGGGTTGCATAGGACGGTCCCAGTAACATGTCCTGCCAAACATCAATGGCAGAAAATGCATAACTGCGTAAATACCCCAATGGAACCATACCGAGTTCTTTGGCAACCGATTCACGCATTAACATTACTGCCGCTGCACCATCAGTCAATGGTGTACTGTTTGCTGCGGTAACTGTGCCATATTTACGATCAAAAGCCGGGCGCAATTTGGCATAAGAAGCTAAGGTGGAGTTTTTTCTGATATTGTTATCTTCTGCCAATGTCTTACTGTATGGCGGGAAATATGCCGATATTATTTCCTTTTGCAAACGCCCTTGCTCCCAGGCTTTAGCAGCTAATACGTGGGAGCGATGCGCAAGTGCATCCTGATCTTCGCGACTGATATGATACGTTTTTGCCATCTGTTCAGCGGTATCCCCCATTCTCAACCCTGTAGAATATTCAGCAACGGCTGGGGATACAGGCAATAAATCACGGAGTTTCAATCGGCTGAGTAATTTTAATCGTTGAGAGAGGCTCTTGGCTTTGTTCATGTCAACTAACGTGTGCGCCAGTGACTTAGTCACTCCGATGGGCAAAACGGATGAAGAATCCGCACCTCCGGCGATCCCTATATTGACTGTCCCTGCCATAATACTTTCAGCCACATTTGCAATTGCCTGAAAACTCGTCGCACAGGCGCGGGAAACACTATAGGCATCAGTATTTACACTTAAGCCTGCCCCCAGAACAATCTCCCTTGCAATATTTGGTGCTTCCGGCATTTGAACCACCTGTCCAAAAACCAATTGGTCGATCTTCTCAGGCGACAAACCGCTCCTAATGACCAGCTCGCTTACAACAGCCTTTCCTAAGTCAACAGCCGGAATACCGTGGTAGAAAGTTGCCTGTTTCGCAAAAGGAATGCGCAACCCGCTGACAATAGCGACACGTTCCTTTTGCGGTATTACTTTTGTTGAAGAACGACCCATAGCAACTCCTAATCATTATTATTAACTAAATCAATTGATTAAAAATATTTACTCACCCCATAAGAGGTCAGACCTGATGATGCATTGTTAACGCAATGTTGGAAAATAGCAAATAGGAATAAACGAAAAATGAGAACAAACTCAACTTTAAACTATTTATAATTTATACAACTTAAACGAAGAATGTGCGACAGGAGTACAAAGAGAAGGCAATGATTTACAATCGATTACAAGTGATTTTCTCACTGATTGGCATGACAAAACAATGAGAAAACCATTGTTCAGAGTGAATTAACGCAAGCCTAACTGAAAGATGAGGGCTTCCGCTTGGCAGCTAAAGGTAAAGTCCACAGATAATTGCATTCCACCGTCAACCGCTTCGATACTATGGCGTATAACACAGGGATCAGATTCCACTGATTTTGCCTTTTTGATCAACATATTAAGCATGACTTCGGCGTCTTGTTCACTCGCAAAAATACACTGATAAGAAGCGGTGCAGTCTTCATTATCAATAACAGTTCCCACATCAACACAGCAGCAAGCTGCCGTCTCTTCGGCATTACAGCGGTTAATCGCATCAGACATTTAAAGTTACTCCGGCTAAAAAACTTGCTGATAATTCTACGTTTTCCTGACTACCGATAACCAGCACTTACGCTGTTTAAAGCCATTTATCTCACTGTTTATTGATCTGACCACGTCAACAGAAACCCGTTTACACTTCATTAACGTAAGTTGTCTGTTTTTTGTTAAGTAAGTCCCAATTTAAGAATCATTTTAGTTGTATTTAGAAAACATTCTTGCAACATATTCTATTATCAAGCCTATACTTCGTGCACTGGTCTGATTTGTCATTATTGTCATTGTTGTCATTGCGACAAATCGACTCTACAATCCCGCGCTCTCAGCTACTTGAGTGGCATGTTAATAATAATTAGACAATGAGGTTTGGTTATGGACCAGAAAAACCTATTTACACGTTCAGCATTAGCAATGGCGGTTGCCATTCTCTCATCCAACGCTGGTGCTGCTGGTTTTCAATTGAATGAATATTCATCATCAGGACTAGGCCGTGCATTTTCTGGGGCAGGTGCTGTTGCAGACAACGCTTCCGTAGGCAGCCGTAACCCTGCGGCCATGACCTTATTTGATCGCCCGTCATTTTCTGGTGGTTTGGTGTATGTCAACCCAGATGTTGATATTACCGGGAAGTCACCTGTTACGCGTCAGAGCACAAATGCTAAAAACATCGCACCACATGCATGGATCCCAAACCTGCATTTTATCGCTCCAATTAATGATCAGTGGTATATTGGCGCCTCTGCGACTTCTAACTTTGGCTTGTCTACCAACTTCAGTAATAATTATTCTGCTGGTCCCATTGGTGGAAAAACATCGCTCAAGACTGTGAACTTTAATCTGAGTGGCGCTTACAAATTTAATAATCAATTCAGCTTTGGCTTAGGTGTTAATGCTATTTATGCCGATGCTGAAATCGTTCGTCATATGGGCGAAGTCGGGCCAGCATTAACAGGAATGATTCACAAAATTAACCCAAAATCTAAGGCTAGCATCCCTTCAACTACTGAAGGTGCCCGTTTGGAAGGCAAAGATTGGGGTTATGGTTGGAATGCAGGCCTTTTGTACCAATTTGATGAAAATAATCGTTATAGCTTAACTTACCGTTCTAAAGTTAAAGTGAAGTTTAAAAAAGGCGATTACAGCAATGAACTGCCTAATATTCCTGCTAACCCGGCGCTCGGATTTCCTGGCATAAATGGCCTTGGGGGTAATACCATCAAAGGAACATTGGATCTGAATTTACCGGATATGTGGGAATTCTCAGGCTATAACCGCGTTGCACCACAATGGGCAATTCACTATAGCTTCCTGTATACAGGCTGGAGCGAATTTAAAGAATTACGTGGTAAAAATAAAGATTCCGGCAATACCTTATTCCACAAACACGAAGGTTTCCGCGATGCTTACCGTATCTCACTAGGTACAACTTACTACTATGACGATAACTGGACATTCCGTACCGGTATCGCTTTTGATGAAAGCCCTGTACCCGCCAAAAATCGTTCTATCTCCATTCCGGATCAAGATCGTTTTTGGTTTAGCTTAGGAACCACTTATGCATTCAATAAAGATGCTTCTGTAGATGTTGGTGTTTCCTATATGCGTGGTAAAAAAGTACATGTTAGCGAAAAATTGCAAGAGGGCGCCCCTGCTCCTTTCAATTCATCATATGAATTCGATTCCAAAGGAACCGCATGGTTGTATGGTATAAACTTTAACTATACGTTCTAACTACATACCGTAACCCCAAAAAGGATAGCGCCCGCTATCCTTTTTTGATTATAAGTCCGAATTAATCTATAGAATCCAATTCATCTTGAATACTTGCCGCATTAGGATTTTTTTCCGGCGCCAATATGCCGCCATTGGCCATGAAATCGTGGCGTTGGAAGTAAGCATCGCGCATCATCAAATAAGGATCTGAAGAGTTCTTTAACAGGCCATCAGAATCCAGCAAGCGAGCACGGGTTTCTATACCTTGGAAAACCCACTTGCCTACCGACATCCAACCCGTGAAATAACTCAATATGGGATAAGTCATATCCGCCAAGTTACCGCCTTCATCACGCAATGTAAAACTACCGTAACCGGGCAGAACAGTATATGGACCATACCCCACGTTATAGTATCCCAATGTGCTACCAAAACGCACCGGATCTTCTTTTGCCAGTTTGGGGTTTGCCATGGAAGCAACATCAATAAGCCCTCCCATTCCCAACAAGGTGTTCAAAAAGAAACGGTTGAAGTGTTTTGCACCTTCATGAACATCACCACGCAAGAAACTGTTCACCATACTGGCTGGCTCTTCGAGGTTGCTCATAAAATTACCAATGCCATTTCGTGCAGGCATCGGCACATAATTACGCCAGGCTACAGCAACAGGACGCAGTACATATGGGTCGAGAACATCATAATTAAAGTTGAACATAACACGGTTAAACCCTTCCAGCGGATCAGAACGCCCCTGCTCTATCGTATTTGATGAACTGGCACATCCCACAAGTAAGACGGCTGTAAGAGCAACCCCGCTCAGACGATACTTCATATTGTTCTCCATATAATTATTTTTAGATATCAATTATCGTGCTGTATACCAGCTATTGCACCCAATATGTAAAATATACTGCCAATCTTTCATTAATGGTAATCAAAAAGAGTGGTGATTATATAGGCAAACAGTTCGTTATGCCTTATCTCTGACAAGAAAAACAGGTATACTGCGCTCCGCTGTCCCCTTAGTTAAACGGATATAACAAGCCCCTCCTAAGGGCTAGTTGCAGGTTCGATTCCTGCAGGGGACGCCAAACGAACCTCTCTCAACGTCTACTAAAGTCTCTCAATCCCAGATAAATAAAGCCTTACAGCCTATTCAGAATCTTTTTCAAACGTGACTATTTTTCCTGTATCCTATCGGAATGAGAAAAGCCTATATTAGTGATATCAGTCGAGACGTTTTTCAGGAAATTGAACCCTTGTTGCTCAGCAGTCGAAAACGCACACGTCCCCGAAAAGTCGATGTGTATGACGTGTTTTGCGCACTGCTATACCTACTCAAGAGTGGTTGCCAGTGGGATATGCTCCCCAGTGATTTTCCCAGTAAGAGTACCGTGTAC
>NZ_JBEBMB010000089.1:0-1554 GCF_040081915.1 Xenorhabdus sp. SGI240 | reverse complement strand
GCTGATAGCGAGGGCGGGGCGGAAGTTTATTCGGCCGCGACCACCCGTGATCAGGCCCGCATTGTGTTTGAAGATGCGAAAAACATGATCAAGCAGGCCAGATCCACGTTAGGTCGCCTGTTTGAGTTTAATAAGCTGACCATTTATCAGGAGCAATCCGCGTCCAAGTTTGAGCCACTGTCCAGTGATGCTAACAATCTGGATGGTCTCAATATCCATTGCGGTATTGTTGATGAGCTGCACGCCCATAAAACCCGTGATGTGTGGGATGTACTGGAAACGGCCACGGGGGCGCGTTTGCAGTCGTTGTTGTTTGGCATTACCACCGCCGGCTTTAATAAAGAAGGGATTTGTTACGAACTGCGTGATTATGCCGTTAAGGTCCTGCGTGGTCAGGTGCCCCCTGATGATACTTTTTTCGCCCTGATCTACACGCTGGATAAAGACGATGATCCGTTTGATGAGACGGTGTGGCAGAAAGCGAACCCCGGATTAGGTATCTGCAAGCGCTGGGATGACCTGCGGCGGCTGGCGAAAAAAGCCAAAGAGCAAGTGTCAGCGCGGCACAATTTTTTCACCAAGCACATGAATCTGTGGGTAACAGCCGAATCGGCGTGGATGGACATGCTGAAATGGGACGACTGCGAACCGCTGGCACCCCCGCATGAGCTGAAAACCTACCCGATGTGGGTCGGCGTGGACTTGGCGAACAAGATTGATATCTGTGCGGCGGTGAAAGTGTGGCAGGCAAACAACGGTCATGTCCATGCTGACTTTAAATTCTGGCTGCCGGAAGGCCGACTGGAACGCTGTTCACGACAGATGGCGGAACTTTACCGCAAGTGGGATGAGCTGGGCGTATTGACCCTGACGGATGGCGAAGTGGTGGATCATGCGCAAATAAAAGAAGAGCTGCTGATTTGGATTACCGGTGACAACCTGAAAGAACTGGGTTTTGACCCGTGGAGTGCAGTCCAGTTCAGTCTGGCGCTGGCGGAAGACGGCGTGCCACTGGTGGAAGTGGCGCAAACCGTGCGTAATCTGTCCGAAGCCATGAAATCACTGGAAGCGGCGGTATACAGCGGCAAATTCCACCATAACCGCCATCCGGTGATGGACTGGATGATGAGTAACGTCACCGTCAAACCGGACAAAAACGACAATATCTTTCCCAATAAATCCACACCGGAAGCCAAAATTGACGGTCCCGTTGCCCTGTTTACCGCCCTGAGCCGGTTACTGGTGAACGGGGGTGAGCAACAGGAAAGCCTGTCCGATGTGTTAATGAGCCGGGGTCTGCGCTCACTCTGAGGTGATTTTATGAAACTGTTAATGATTGCTGCCCCGCTGGTCGGGCTGGCAGGGGGCGGCCTGTTGTCTTACGGGGCGTGGCTGCTGCTGCCCGCCGCGGGGTTTATTGTCGCGGGGGGTCTGTGTCTTGGCTGGTCGTATCTGGTTTCCCGCCTGCTCAGCCACAAACCCGGTAAGGAGGCCTGATGTTCTTTCCCGGCCTGTTTCGAAAATCCGCTGAACCGATGACTTCCCGTGACCTGA
>NZ_JBEBMB010000088.1:0-21129 GCF_040081915.1 Xenorhabdus sp. SGI240 | reverse complement strand
TACGGTTCCAGTACAGGCGGATAAAAGACATCGTGGATGGTGAAAAAGTCTACTATGCCGATGCCGAACCCTGCGACATTCCCGAAGGTTGTCGCTTAGATGTCCGTGTCCAGATGCCGGAAGATTCGGTGTGGAATGTGGGGCAGGGGAAAGTTGAAAATACCGAGTGTAATAAATAATGGATTTGGAAAAATAAAACAGTGAGGAAATTTTCATTAGCCAAGTGAGAATGTTGATATTATCTCACTTGGCATTGTTTCACTAAAGGTATTTAGTATTTTATTTAAGTGGCTCTATTTCAGTCAGATAATCAGGTGCATACCGTGACTCGATTTTCACATTAACGTGAAATGCACCTGTATTATCACTAAAATCGCCGGGATAATCGTTAAATAAAAGTATTAATTCACCACCTGTAGGAATTGTTTTGTGAAGCACGCCATTACCAATTTTGTAGTATTTATCCCCAATTTTAGCAACCAGGCTATATTCAGAATTATTGGCTTCATCAACCACACCTTGAGGTGCAGTATATGGATTTCCTGGTCCTCCATATTGCACCCATCCGCTAGCAATAATCGATATCACATCCCCTGCTTTTAGAAAAAGCCCCGTAGCCTGACCATTTTCAGCTATAGCAGGGACAGTTCCAGACCAATCATACATAGTATTATCTCCTATAACTTCGTGAAGGCGGTGGGATACTGCTCCGCCTGTGAGCATCAATAAAATCGGTTCATCAATACTGGAGAGTGCGGCTTGATTAACTTTAATGGGTGAGATACATGTTTTGATGACAGGATGACATAAAATGACAGGCAGGGAATTAATAGAATTTATCATATGACTGATAAAACTCAGCACAGTAAAAGCGGGATTTCCCGTCTTTTAACCCCTTGATTTCATTAATCTATGGCATAGCGCCGGAAATTAATAAAATCAATAAGTTACGTTAAATGGTGGAATTGTGCCTTTTTTAACCTGTTGATTTAATTGAATTCCCGTTCTGTGCAGGAAATAAGTAAAATCAACGACTTAGCCAAAAGAGGGATTTCCCGTCTTTAATTCAGCACGCTTCTGTTTCAAACGGAGGGATGAATTAACTATAGGGGTTCCTTGAGGTTGAGGAGGCTCTGATTTCAGAGGCTCACCTCTTTAAGAGGTTTGGTTTGAGCGCCGAAAATATCGGTATGCAGTCTGGCGATCATTGGTTCCGACGAAATTCGTCGTTAGTCACTGAGTCACATTAAGTAACCCTGTGAGGGTAAAAGGTATGGTGGAAATCACCATACCCAAGGTGTGATATCACATCTTAAAGATGGTTGGAATTTCAACCATGATTCAGATTTGAGCCATCTACGGCAACTATAGGGATTTCTTCTATAGTTGATTACTATGAAAGTCAAAGGGTAGATTGCTGTGCTATAGTGATAGTCACTTTATATTCTGTATAATGTGCCTGTGTTCTAATCCTGAGTTAGATGGACAAATAAGGAGTAGAACAAAATTGATTTATTTTGCTCAATTGTCCATTTTTACTCACTAAATTTTTATGTGTATAGTGATGTGTGTAGGTTTATTTTTATAATTAATTTTTTATTTTAATATCAATATGTTAATTACATTGTTCGAATCTCTCCTCCTCCGCCATCTACACTTCTGGCAGCATCTCTTAAAGTCTACTTTTCCCAGTAAAATCAACGAAAACTCCCAAATAAAGCGCTATTAACGTCTACTGGCATCTATTGCAATGTACCCCAGTCAGGGGGTATATATAGGGGTAACTTTCTGTACTCCCTAAAAAAATACCCCCGTTACTGTGAGGGGGCAAGGATGCTGGAAATATGAAACTAACAGCCCGGCAAGTCGAAACAGTAAAACCCCAAGATAAAGATTTTAAGCTATCGGATGGCGGCGGTTTATACCTGCTGGTAAAGACAACCGGTTCTAAATATTGGCGACTGAAATACCGCATTGCAGGAAAAGAAAAGTTACTCGCTATTGGTACTTTTCCGCTTATCACTCTGGCAGAGGCCAGAAGAAAACGTGATGAAGCCAAGAAACTGATAGCCGAAGGTATTGATCCCAACCAAGATAAAAAACAGAAAAAACTGGCGGCTCAGGGAGAAATCAGTAACACCTTTGAAAACATTGCGCGTGAATGGTACGAGGGAAGAAAAGACCGGTGGTCTGTTGGTTATCGTGAAGATATGATGGACGCATTCGAAAAAGACGTTTTTCCTTATATTGGTCATCGCCCGATTGCTGAAATAAAGCCCCTCTAATTATTAGACCTCCTTTCTATTATGGAAAAAAGAGGCGTCACCGATAAATTAAAGAAAGTCCGCCAACGCTGTGGTGAAGTTTGGACGTATGCAATTATTACTGGCAGAGCCGAATATAACCCCGCTCCAGATTTAGCGAGTGCTTTTATCCCTCATCAACGCGAACACTACGCTCACCTTTCAGTAGATGAATTACCTGAATTTCTCCGTTCCATTGATAAATACATGGGAAGTCAGATAGTCAGAACGGCTTTGCGAATGCTGATATTAACGGGCGTTCGTCCGGGAGAACTTCGCAAAGCTGAATGGTCAGAAATTGATTTAGATAAGGCTGTTTGGACAATTCCTGCCGAAAAAATGAAAATGCGCCGTACTCATGTAGTGCCATTATCAGAGCAAGTTATCGATTTATTGAAGCAGATTCAGCCTATCAGCGGCAGTTATCAGTATGTTTTCCCAAGCCGGACAGATTACAGAAAGCATATATCTGATATGGCAATTAATACCATGATCCGCCGTATGGGATATTCAGGAAGAGCCACAGGCCACGGATTCCGGCACACCATGAGTACCATTCTGCATGATCAAGACTTCAACACGGCATGGGTTGAAAAACAGCTTGCGCACGTCGATAAAAACAGCATTCGAGGCACATACAATCACGCTCAATATCTGGATGGTCGTCGGGAAATGCTGCAATGGTATGCCGATTATATGGAAATGCTGGAACGAGGCGAAAATGTGCTGATCGGGAAATTTGGCAAAAGGGCATAACGATAGAGATTTTTTAAGAAAAGTAACATAAAAAGCAACGCCCCAGTGTGCTGTAACACATCTGAGGCGTCTGACCAATACCGTTAATTGGAGTAACGATGATGGCTGATATACAGTCTAACCAAACTCACCCTAAATTTACATCTTCAGATAAAACAGACGAACAAAAACCGCTCGAATTTATCCAAATCGTGAAAAAATCCTCCATGTATCACTGGGAAAATCTGCTGTCTGCCTGTGGTATTAATATTCCGGCAAAGGGTAAACATGGCGCTTGCCCTGTCTGCGGCGGTACTGACCGCTTCCACTTTATCGACGATCACCATCACGGCAATTGGCACTGTCGCCAGTGTGACGATCCGAACTATGGTGATGGATTGGATTTAGTGGCAAAAACCAAAGGAATCTCGATTTTTGAGGCTGCAAAGGTTGTTGCAAATGCGCTGGCATTGCCTTTGCCAGAATCCAAGCCAGCCCAAACGATGACTCATATCCCTAAACCGATCGCAGAACGCATCACGGCATTGGTTGCCACTGCTGTTACGGGTGAATCTCAATATCTGGTGAAAAAGGGGCTGCACTGCTCCAATCAGCAGTTATTAAAAGACGGCTCTTTATTGCTGGTGACTCAGACACTGGATGGCACAATCACAGGCGCACAGACCATCAAGCAGGACGGCGAAAAACGCCTTGTTTCCGGTTCGCAGAAAAAAGGCAGTTTTATCCCAGTATCTGAGATGGTCGGAACGCCTGACACTTTTATTATTACTGAAGGTTACGCTACAGCTTTAACTGTCAGTCAACTATATAAAGGTGTAGTACTGGCAACGATTGATGAAAGTAACCTATTGATTGTTGCCGAGCAGGTTAGAGAGCAGTATCTAAACTCCAGAATCATCATTGCCGCCGATAACGATTGGCACGAACCGGAAGAACGAGACAAAAACGGCAGACTGAAAAAGAATATCGGCAAGGTTGCAGCAGAGAAAACTGCCAAAGCGATCAACGGATGGATAACATTACCACCTACAGAGTATAAAGCCGATTGGGATGATTACCGACAACAACACGGTATAGACACGGCAAAACAAGCCTTTGCTCAGGGGCTTTATCAGCCAGCACTAATCAAGAAAAAAGAAGCCATTCAGCTTAATAATAATGCCGAGCCTGCAAAATTGACACTCTGTCAGATGGGAGCCAGCCAGCGGGGGGAAGTATTGCTGGCACGGTATAACGGTGATCTGGCACTGGATGGTGCTTCGGAAACCGTTCACCACTATGACGGTATTATCTGGCGTCCGGTCAGTGATCGTGATTTAAGGCGGGAAATGGTGGCTGCTTTTATGGAAGAGAAACTACCGTATTCGCCACATGGTATTAGTTCAGCCGTGGATGCCCTGAAATTACAGCTTCCCATGATGCAGTCACCAGAACGCCATTTAATCGGATTCAGTAACGGAGTATTTGATCTGAAAGTCTGCCAGTTCCGGCCTCACCGCAAAAATGATTGGTTATTGCTTGCCAATGACGTCGAATTCAATTCCCCTATTTCGGGGGAAACTCTGCAAGATCACGCGCCACAGTTCTGGCGCTGGCTTAATCAGGCAACTGCCAACTGTGAAAACAAAACATATAGAGTACTAGCGGCGCTGTTTATGGTGCTGGCGAACCGTTATGACTGGCAACTTTTTCTGGAAGTCACCGGCGCCGGAGGCAGTGGCAAAAGTATCTTTGCTGAAATCTGCTCAATGCTGGCAGGTAAAGGAAATACTGTTTCGGCAAGTATGGCAGCACTGGAAAACCCACGGGAACGGGCGTTGATTGTCGGTTATTCGCTGATTATCCTGCCAGACCAAACTCGCTATGTGGGCGATGGTTCCGGCATCAAGGCGATTACTGGCGGCGATGAAGTTGCTATCGATCCGAAGCATAAACAACCCTATTCAACCCGCATTCCTGCGGTAGTGCTGGCAGTAAATAATAATGCCATGAGTTTCAGTGATCGCAGTGGTGGAGTATCGCGACGTCGCGTGATTTTTAATTTTTCTGAAGTTGTGCCAGAAAATGAACGTGATCCACTTCTGCGGAATAAAATTGCTGTAGAGTTGCCTGTAATTATCCGGCATTTATTGCATCGTTTCGCTGATCCACAATCAGCGAGGCGTTTACTGGCAGAGCAGCAGAAATCTGCGGAGGCGCTGGATATCAAACGCGGTACAGATCCACTGGTCGATTTTTGCGGTTATCTTATTGCTTCCCATGAAGCTGACGGTTTATTAATCGGCAATGCGGAAATTATGCCGTTCAATCCCCGTAAGTACCTCTATCACACCTACCTTGCTTATATGAAAGGCAATAACCTGAACAAACCTGTTTCCGTGACTCGTTTTGGCATGGATATGCCGGGCGCACTGGCAGAATATGGTCAGCATTACCTGCGTAAGAAAAGCAAACAAGGCATTCGTAGCAATCTGAGCCTGCATCTTGATACTGCTATCGAATGGATGCCGAAACTGACAAGGAATAGCCAGCCAGAAGAATAATTTTTTTCTGATTTCAGACATTTTTCAAAGAAATATAAAAAAGTGTTCACCACTGTTCACTCTATAATTTAAACCAAATATATCAATGTATTATAGGCTGAATAGTTATTTTAAAACTGTTCACAACTATTCATCACTGTTCACCTTTTTTCTGGTTGGAGGTGAACGGTTAGGTGAAGAGTAGTGAAGAGTTTAATTTCAACTCATCACCCTTTAACAGTATGAATTTAAATAATATTATTCGAAGGTGAACAGGGTGAATAGTTTTACCCATAATTATTTAATAGGGATGGGGGGTAGGTAAAAAAGTTTTCTTTGGCAGGTGATCTTTCAGCTCTCCAAGCTACTGGGCTAATGCATTAGCCCAGTAGCTTGGAGAAGACAAGCGCAGCGCGTCAGTGTAAGGTTAAATTACTACATCTAAATCATTAGAAATTGCCTTTAGTCTTATTTTGGATAAAAGCGAGCTAGTTGTATCAATGTGATTACCAAATAAGACTCGATCTAACACTATTGGTGATCTAAATGAAACCTAACCAGATAGGAGACTTTGTGCTAGGGCGTGAAGCGGGCACTATCCAGAAAATTACGGTTGTGGCGTAGTGGCCAAGTTTAGCAGCATACTCCAATGCAAAACGTTAGGCTCCATAGGTACACTGTGAATACATACAGTTTAACTTTATGATACACTTACAAACTGCTACCTATGTCAGAAACTGGATTGAATCTTAATGTTTAAAATCAATAAATTAAAAGTCATTGACTTGTTTTGTGGTGCCGGAGGGCTATCCTGTGGCTTCATAAAAGGTACAAATGGCACTTATTTTGAAAGCATTCTGGCAATCGATCATGATAGAGCAGCTATCAAGACCTATAATGCAAACTTTGGTGAGCATGGGGTAGTTGCGAACATTGAGGAATGGATTGCTGAAAATCCGATCCCTGAGGCTGATATTGTTATCGGTGGGCCACCGTGCCAAGGTTTTAGTTTGTTGAATAAAAACCGTGAAGGGGATCATCGACGTGCGCTATGGGAACCTTATATGGACATCATCGAGAGATCATTTGCCTCGGTGTTTGTTATGGAAAATGTACCGGGGCTCTTGTCGAGTGATGAATTTCAGGATGTTCGTGCACGTGCAGAATGTATGGGGTTTGTGCTTCTGAATCCCTCAGTACTCAATACCGCTGATTATGGCGCTCCTCAGACGCGTAAGCGTGCCATCGCAATTGGTATTAAAAAAGAGCGATTTGCCCTAGAAGGTATTCCAAGCTTCCCACCAATGCCGTCTCATCAAAATCCGGATAAACCCGGTTCGCTTCCTGCGTGGTTAACGGTAAAAGAGTTCATCAATGACCTGCCTGAGCCAGTAGGTACTGAAATGCGAGATGTTCCTCCTCCGTTGGATCTGCATTTTGGTAGAAATCCTACAGCACTCTCACAGGAACGCTATCGCGCTGTTCCGGTTGGTGGTAACCGGTTCGACTTACAAAAAAACAGACCAGATATTACACCTGCCTGTTGGATTAAAAAGACCTCCGGTGGGACAGACCTGTTTGGTCGTTTATGGTGGGATCGCCCATCCGTAACCATCCGGACGGAATTCTTTAAGCCGGAAAAGGGGCGTTATCTCCATCCAGAGAAACATCGTCCAATTACGCACCGTGAAGCAGCCCGCTTGATGAGTTTTTCAGACGATTTTGTTTTTGTGGGGACGAAAACAGAAATCGCTCGTCAGATCGGTAATGCTGTACCCCCTATTTTTGCTCAAAAAATTGCCTCTTATGTTATTAAATTGATGGAATGTAGAATTCAACATGGCGAGAAGATCGAAGAAGAGCGAACCGGAAACGCTGCGTAAACAGCTTTTAGCGTTGATTGCTGATTTTGAACATAAATTGTTAGAGGACTCTCTACGGGAGCAGGTGTTTATGCTTGTTCCTGCAAACCACTTGTTACGTGATTTGGGCAGTTCTCTGTTAAATGAAGATAATTGCAATTCAGCTCGGGATCGCATCTTGGCATATTTACTCAAATATCCTCGGGCAATCATCCATGGTGATGAACTGATGGTGGTTGCAGGAATCAGTGAATACGCTCGAAGAATTCGTGAATTACGCGTTCAGTTCGGCTGGTCAGTCTTAAGCGGAACGACACTTAAAGAGATGGTTGAGCAACAAGAGATTTCTCTCGATGAACTTCAGGCAACTTCTGTAAACTGCCTCAAAACAGATGTTTACGCACTGATGACTCCGGAGCAGGATAGAGAAGCAGCACTACGTTGGAATGAAGCGAATGTGCTACGTCGCAGCAAGATCTCAACGAAAGATAAAATTCTTTCCTACCTTAGGAAAAATGTTGGCCGCCCGGTAACCGGTGAAGAGTTACGGTATTTGGCAAACGATAGCAAGGAATGGGCCCGCCGTACTCGAGAGTTACGTACCGAAGATGGTTGGCCTATTGCCACCAAAAACTCAGGTCGCCCAGAATTAGCTGTTGGAGCGTATTTACTTGAGGAAGATCGGCAGGCCGAAGTTCATGATCGGAGGATCCCTGACCCTGTGCGAGTCAATGTTCTCGAAAGGGATCATCATACTTGCAGAAATTGTCATTGGTCGCACGCAAGGAAGACTGCTAATGATCCTCGGACATTCCTTGAGTTGCATCACATAGAATATCATGCTGATGGTGGTGAAAACACTCTTGCTAACCTCATTACGCTCTGTAATGTCTGTCATGATGAGGTTCACAGGAAAAATATTCCGAAGGTTCTTTTAATTAAATTATTAGAAGAGTGATAGGGGCTGTTGATGTATTGAGGTCATAATTCAATCAACCCACATTGGCAACCAGATAATGATAAATGCCAGTGCCAACATACTGGCATAATTCCGTTCAAGTTTATCGTATCTCGTTGCTATTGCTCTAAAATGCTTAATTCAAGCAAAGGCATTTTCCACTAAGTGACGATAACGATATCGCGAATTTTCATAGATGTAATCATCTCTTAATGAGAGTAAAAAATTCAACATCTTTAATGAAGATGATTGTAGTTTGTTTTTTGAATAGTTCTGTAATCCATTAATATAAAGAAATTAAATAGAAGTTGATAATTAAATTCCATATAATGTAAGTCCTCAAGAGAAATTAATTGCAAATTGGTGACCATAACCTGCTAATAATGTATTGATCTCATATTCCATTGTTTCCTGAGTCCAAGTGATAAAACGTCGCCAGTGGTATTTAGCCTCCCTCCAGACGATTTCAATCAAATTCAGCTCAGGACTGTAGGCGGGAAGGTAAAGTAAAAACAGGTTGTGCTCTCGTAACCAGCGACGTTTAATTTTTTCATCGATCCCATGATGGATAGGCGCATTATCTAACACGACAAATGTCAGGCGATGATCGCCTTGTTGGGCGATCTGCGCTAAAAAAGCAATGACATCACTCCGCGTAACACTGCTTGATTTTATCTGGTAAAACAGCGTGTTATCGGTGTAATTTAGCGCACCTAGCACTGACCGTCTGACCGAGTTTTGCGGCTCGGCTTCATGGGGCTGACCTCGTGGACTCCATCCGTATTGCACCGGCGGGGAAGCGGAAAAACCCGCCTCATCAAAATAGACCAACCGATAATGACCTAATCGTGCGCCTGCCTTAATCTTATCTAATAAGGCCGCTTTTTTAGCGAACTCCGCTTCATTGCGTTTTTTTTAAAGACAGGCGAGCGCGTTTATAGGTTAATCCCTGTTTTTTCAGGGTATTAGACAGCGTCTCAAGCGTACAGGGCAAAGGGCCATGCTTGTCCTCAACTTTCTGTGCGATTCGGGCTAGCGTCAGAGATTTTGCGCTAGCGGCTTCAACCGCTATGGCAATCATGTCCGGTGTCATGGCGGGATATCGGCCTCCGACATGGCCACCTAATAATCCGGCTATTTCTGAATTATGCCAGGCGTGAACCCAGTCATAAATAACTCTGAGACTACATCCTATCTCCTCGGCAATCTGACGGGGTTTGATGCCTCTGGCAAGCATGAGCAACCCCGTTCCTTGCGTTCGGATATCCCGATGTATGTGATTCAAAGCCAGTTGTTGTAATGTAATACGTTCAGGTTCAGAGAGTGTGATATTCGATTTCATAAGAACAGGCAGTCAGTCATCGGATTAGCAATTATAACACCAATGCAGATAGTTTATCTGATCAACTTAATTTAATAGGATTTATATTATTTATTAGATTGTTTAGGTTTGCTTATCATTAATTTTTATTCAGATATAGAATGGGATTGAACTAGATAAAGCCTGATGTTTTATGCTGATATAGATAACGCGATAAAATGAGGGTGATTATTATGAATAAATGGCTTTTTGTAAAAATACACAACAAAGCCATTTATTAAAGTATGTGATATTGATTTACTTTTCCATATAAAAGATTAAAACTACCGACTTTAACCGGTGGCTGTTGAATTATTCAAGGATCTTTTTAATTGAAACTGCCCAATAGTATCTTCTGATGTGAAGTAATTACCTTTTAAAGTGTCACTATCTATTCTAATTTCTAGAATTGCAGCGCCTTGATATATTTTGGGATTTTTAACATTTTCGTTATTAATTTCATTTTGATAAATATAATATAAATTTATATTTTCTAGTGAGGATTCTCTTATCGGAGTTACTGATAATGTTTTTGATTTTTTTGTTCTTATTGTCATATTTATATTATATAAGGACTGGTTTATCTCACAAATACCTTCAGAAATACCCGATTGTGGTTCTGAGAAAATTTCACATTTTTTCTTTTGCCAGTGAATAATAACATCCCATTTACCATTAAGATCTGGAAACAACACCTTGGACAGAAAAGGTATGTATTTCCATATTTTTCGCCAAAATAAGCCAAATAAAATAATGACAAATGTTGTAATTGATAAGCTTTTAGATAAAAGATTTAAGGATATCTCATTATTAGTAAAATGATAAAGTATATATGTTGATAAAACATAGATCATTATTATGAATGATACTAATATATTTTTATTTATTAGTCTAATCATTTGAGACTCTCATAGTAAATTTCAACTCCATTTTGAAAGATTGCTAGTCCAAAATTATTACTAGCTATTCCTGTAAATATAACCCCCTTAATACAGCTTCCGAATAGAGCGGCTAGATATCTACCTCCAAATCCATTCTCTCTTAAAAGAGTTATATTTTCTATTATTGGTGGAGAAAAATATTGTGAAATATTGGTTAACTTGTAGTCTCCATTTAATAAATGAAAGCCATCATGGTATCCACTTGCATATTGAGATACTTTTTTTAAATGTTCAATAGTATTTAAGTGACCATAAGGTAATTTTTTTTCCTTAAAGGAAAAATCGGAATGGGTTTTATATCAGAATAAACAATTAATCCTATACCAGAAAAGTTAGGCGTTTCTGAACTAACAGTGTGCAATATATTTTTGAGTTTTTCTATGTTTGCTATCATAATAATATAATTAACTAATTAAAGATGTTAATTAGTTTATCACCTTTGTATTTATAAATGAATTGAAAAAACTTGCTTTCAATGCGACTATTTGACATAGGGTAAGATTACGTATTTTTAATAGGATTATTTAGGCTACATGAGATAACTGAACGCCAACGTTACTAACACGTTTTGGGGCTTAAATGAGCTGGAGTAAACTGCCAAAACTAGTCTTATTATGAAGTTATATTTGACAAATTAAATTCAAATTAATCGATAACATAAGCTGTTGACCCTACTCACCACCGCCGTTAATATTCCACTTACACTAATGATCCATCGCCTGTCAGGATCGCCTTCGGGTGGCGAAATAAAACTCTCGTAGCCTGAAAAAGAGAGCAAGAATTGCGGTACATCTGCCCACCTTTGGGAGCAGATATTGTCAAGACACCTAAACCCTCGTCTGGCAATGAAGGTCTCTTAAACTAATAGATAACCCAAAAGGATATCTACCTTGTTACCGAAGTGTATTGAACGTGGATTCATACACTGGCGTTTCAAATCAACATAAATCCTATTTATCTTCAATGAACAACAGGATGACTTTTGCGCATCCGTTCATACTGTTATTTATCCTTGTTTGAATTATTCAACAGACAATTTTTCTACAGCTAATCCATTAACATAACTACCGTTTGACATTTAACCTTACGGCGTTTTGCTATGCCTGATGGCACTTCAACGTTTGCACAGCTTTTTCTGACAGTTCGCGGAACTCAAGGCGTCACTTTTTGCAGGGTTACCGCTGAAAGTGACGCCGCAGCCAAAGAACACCATAACTCTCAAAGGCTCTGGCCTGATTAACCACGCAGTGAATCTGACACTGCATTTTATAGATTGAAAAAGGAGAAATTGACGATATCGAGGCTGGCTTATAGCCGGTGGGGATGACCTGTTAATGCAGGCGGCAGTACTGAGTACTCAACCGATACCCCGCAATACCTCAACTTGCGTTCACTCTGGCGCACAAATATCGATCAAGGGTAAGGCAGGCATTTTATGTTTTGTCCGAACTGTCGCGCGCCAGAGATTGCATGTTGTTAGGTATAAGTAAGGAAATTGATGAACTGGCTGATTGAAGAATTAAGCATTCGGATCGCTGCCTGTTATGTTGCGTGGGTTTATAGCTGTTAAACTTAGTCGTCCAGTTATTGATTCAGATAAAGCAATCAGTTAAAGTTCCCCCGCCATTGGCACAATCCAATGGTAAGGTTTAGCAGCCTTAAAGAGTAACCCCGCTGGTAGGAATTTCTACCAGTGGTGCTTGCTATCATCCTTTCAATGGTGATTCAGGCAGGGGAGGCTTCGGCCTCGCCGGATGGTTACTCCCGGTCTGCTAACCCTGCTTTGAATCACCACCATCAATGATCAATTAATGGAAGGGGTAGCAGGAATGAATAACAACGTTAAAAATGATTGGCATCAAGCCGATATAATTGCTGCATTGCGTAAACGGGGTACAACTTTAGCGGCTGTTTCTCGTGAGTCAGGACTCAGTTCATCCACACTAGCAAACACACTCAGTCGCCCCTGGCCTAAAGGTGAATGGATAATCGCGGATTATCTCGGTATACATCCTTCTGAAATTTGGCCTAGTCGTTACTTTGATATGTATGGTCGGTTAATTGAACGTAAGGTTCGCGATAAACCACAGGAATAACCCGTTTTAATTTGTGATCTAGTTCGTAAAAATGATAAATGTTTATATGAAGCCCTGAGCGTGAAATGGTAGTCAAATTTGACCATTTCCAAATCTCATGGCTTTTTTGCTTTAACGTGATGATTAAAAAGTTATAAATCTAATTTCTACGCAAAATCTACCAGACTTGATGTAGCAAAATAATGTGGGGGTACAACTGGGGGTATGCGACTTTTTTAATAAAATTATTTTCTTAAATATTAATGTCTTAAAATTCCAGTATTGCGCTCTCCTCGCCGTTCTGGGTGGCAAACGCACTCACCATGTGGAGCATCGACTGCCGATTCTTGCCATCATAAGTTCCCCGCAACGTTTTTCCGTCAATGGCGATAATTTTCCCTTCTGAGCGTTCGTTAACCCATTGAACCCAATGAATAAAACAGTGCTGAAACTCAACGGGATTGAGCCGAGAAATCAGGCGAGCGATAGCATCATGTCCCGGTATTCCATTAGGAAAAAGGGGTTTTTCTTGATACCAGTTCAGGTACGTTTCGCCGAAATCTTCAATATCTTCCCATCCTTCTGCACCGGCGATGATGGCTGTAATCGACAGAAAAAGGACATCAAACAAAGGATAACTGATCTTAGACGACTGGCGGGGGTCTGTTAATGTACTGAAATACCGAGAAAAAGCATCGATACTCATAAGAATACTTCCCGAAAAAAGAAGTATGAAATTATATTTTTTCTTATTCGTCAAACCTGAAATTTTTTAACAAAAAGTTCACGCTCTCGCCCTGATAGATAAATGGATTGTGGAAAGCGGTAATAAGTTGCATCAAGGCATGAGGTTTTTTTTCATGTGCAACTCCATTAATACCATACTGTCCTAATCGTTCTATGGCATCATCATCGGTTAAAGCTAATGTACTGCCGTTGAGATCAGTAAGAATATGTTCAAGGCTTTGATTAGCTCGTCTCGCGACGATAAATTCTTTTTCCTTGGCTAAACGACGCGTCAATCGTCCATTCTGAAATTATCATCCGGATTCGGTTCAAAATGATGCTCCAGAGAGGCCTTTATCATCTCATCCGTTAATTGGCCCACCGTGGCACAAAAATAGCCTCTACTCCAAAAATGTTGACCCCAGTATCGTTTTTTCAGATGCGGAAACTCTTCAAACAACTTACTCGCTGTCCTTCCCTTCAGTTTCCTCATGATTTCTGAGGGCGTTAATATCGGGGGGCTACTCACCAGTATGCGAATATGGTCTTTGCTCACTCCGCCCTTTAATATCCTGATTTCAAACGTTTCACATGTCTGACGGACTAACTCCCGTACCCGTGTAGCCACTTCACCTATCAGCACTTTGTACCTATATTTTGTTACCCACACAAAATGATATTCAATCTGAAATACTGTGTGGCTGCCGTATCTGTAATCCATATTACACCTCCGGTACAACACAGTATTGCAGCTAAAGCTGACCGACTAAAGTCGGTGGTTTTAACCTTTCATATGGAAGAATAAAATGTTCGCACAGAGAATAAGTGCTGTAGCAATCCCTGCTGCCCAGTACAGTCCCATACCACATAATTCCCCTATTCCCGCTGAACACCATAATGTCGCTGCTGTATTTAAACCACGGATGCTCATTCCCTGACGCATAATCACACCAGCACCAAGAAAACCAACTCCAGAGATAATTTGTGCAGCAATACGATCAGGATTTCCCTCAGAGGCGCTCATTGCAGTAACCATGAAAAGTGCAGCACTTGTTGATACCAAGGCGTTGGTTCTTAACCCCGCCATACGTTGGCACCATTGGCGTTCAGCTCCAATCAAGGCCCCAAAACACAGTGCAGATAGTAAATGCATTGCAATAGATGTTAACAACATGGCATTCTCCATAACATCAAATGGATAAAGATACTCTAAGTCCCTCAAGTTGTTGATTGTGAACTCGATTGATTAGCGCAAACTTGAAATCTGTCAGGTGCAGAAAATCATGTACATAGCGGCTAGCTCATTTAATTTTATTGGTTGCGTTTTTTATTGGTTGCGTTTTTTAATTCGTTTAAAACTAATACGCAAAAAATAACCTGAAGAGATCATCTCTTCATCGTACATAGAATACTCTGACAACGAGTTTTTAATCGATTATTCGTATGTTCCCGGAGGGAATAAGGAGAGAATATATGGCCACATCATGTATACCCCGATATACCTTCAGTTAATACCTTACTAAGAATTCCAATTCAGTAGATCCTTAATATCGGATGATTTTTCTTCAGGTGGGTACAACTCATGAGGTTAAAGTAGCACCGCCCACCATTCACAGGTAAGCAGCAAATCGAAAGGATATGAACAGTTTACCAGATTATTTTTTTATTTAACCAAAAACTTTGACTGTCCAATTAATTGTTCTACAAGACAGCAATGGCTTTCTGTTTTTCCCCTAAGTTACTTTCATTATGTGATTTTTTATCAACTAAACAAATAAATCGCGGAAATTTTAGGATTGAACATATAAAGTGAGATTCGTGAAATAAATTTTATGGTATAGAAAACACAGGTGCAGGAAAACAAAAAGCCCGCCACGGCATTTGCGCTGGCGAGCTTAAATAAGGCATAAAGGCAGAAATTAGATAGCAGTCACGTTTGCTGCTGCTGGGCCTTTGGCACCATTTTCAATGGTGAATTCTACGTTCTGGCCTTCTGTTAAGGTTTTGAAACCGTTACCTTGAATGGCAGAGAAATGTACGAATACGTCTTTGCTACCATCAGCTGGAGTGATGAAACCAAAGCCTTTAGATTCGTTGAACCACTTCACTTGACCTTTCATTTTGTCAGACATTTGACTTTCCTATATATCAAAAAAAACTCGCCACCTCGGGCATGTGTTGGCCAGTATCAGCTATTACTTATGGAGGCACTAAGAAGGAAACGGTCAACAAAGGCTACCAGAGGGATAGCACTTACACATAACGCATTAACTCAATATGTCGTACATAAAGTAGGTCTGTTAATCAGGCCAAACGCATTAACGCATGACCGCACACGAATATCAACCTTTTTATGTATTATCGTTTTAAAAAAAACTCAGGCGCTCAATATTAGAACAGAATAATATAATAAACAGGTTTTTTTATAATTTTATTTGATTTATTCAACTTTTTCTTAGCACGAAAAATACAAGATATTGCTTGCCAACAATAACAATTTGCCAAATAAATTAAAGCAATTGCTATACAGATATCGGTTCAGGACATGCTAACCTTGAAAATGCCATAACTTTCAATTCGATCACGATTTTTACAGCATTTTTTACGACACAATTTCTACAAAGTGAGTGGGTTAGTATTATGAAAATCATACAACAGATATTGATTCAGGATCTTGAGCGGATCAATCTTACAGAGCATCGTGATGGTAAAGTACATTTCAACAGCACTTTTATTCGCCATCATCCCTACTTGTGTCTGGCGATGGTCATTGCCTATGCTTTTCTTGCTATGCTCATGTGGTACGCACCCTATTTCGGCACCGGGTCTCTTTTTGCATTTACTCTAGCCTTTATTGCTATGGCAGGCGTTTTGCTATTTGATATCAAGCCAGTCTATCATTTCGAAGATATTGACGTACTTGATTTACGGGTATGCTATAACGGTGAATGGTTTGTTAACGAGCAAGTTTCTAAGAAAGCGATCAATAAGATACTTACTCATCCCCAAGTGCCAAATATAATCAAAGATGACATCAAGCATATCATGCAGAAGAAACAGGAGGTTTGTTTTTATGATGTGTTTATGCTCGCTTGTTCGGAACAATCACCCTATGCCCCATCTATTAACATGGTTAATAAAAATGCATAAATCTAATAAATTCAATAAAATAGTACAATTATAAACCAATAAGTTTATATGATGAGCAAACAGTAAGAAAAAAGAATTTTTGCGTTGACACTATTCCAGTTCATCGCTAGTATTCGCCCCGTTCTCAAGAACAACCCGATTCCTCCATAGTTCAGTCGGTAGAACGGCGGACTGTTAATCCGTATGTCGCTGGTTCGAGTCCAGCTGGAGGAGCCAGATTCAAATATCTCGCCAGATAAGTCGGCGGGATGTTAAGGTTGAGAAAGGTAACTTAGCCTAAGCCTTTTCAAGCGGCTTCCCAATCGGGGAGCCGTTTTTTTTCATCCTGATTTTTTATTTCCCATTACTAAGACCAGGGGTTACGCATGAAATGTTGGTGGGCTAAAATTGATTAAATCGCAGCGCTTCCATATAGCCATTATCCCACCCGGCCGATTTCCTTCGAGCACTCAAACTCAGTTTACTGTTGGTATCTCGTTTAACAATATTGAGTGCCATTTTACGTCATTGGGCAAATACTCTTGTGGCGGTCCGCTCTCTCATCCGTGCATCATCTTCTCTAAAAGTGACATCCAGTACCCAGTGTAAACTATTTTCGATAGCCCCATGTTGTCTTATGGCACCTAGTTGAAAGGCGGGAGAATCATGACAACGGCTTAAATAATAACGAAAATCAGAGGGCACTGTGTCAGAATAGCGTTCTTGTCGTATCGTTTCCGTTACCAGAAGAGCCTGAATATCTGGCCAAGAACTTAAGTATTTTGTTTCTGAGGTCAGCGGCAGAACCCACCCGCGTCGTCTGACGGTACGTCCGTGACTATCATCGAATTCATCATAGTCAGGTTTAAGGTAAGGTTTTTGGGTTATCTGTGGTTGTTGAAAATAGTTAACAGCTTCCGAAAAAGTTTTCCCCTGATTGCCTTTAAGCGACAAAATATAATCAGCTTCACTCTCGCGTAATTGCTGAGCAATCGTGCGTTGGCAGCTCATCGCATCCATCGTCACGAGATGTCCTTTCAATGAAAGCATCGATAATAATGCCGGGATAGCCTTAATTTCGTTTGATTTTCCGTTTACTGCACACTGACATAAGCTGAGTCCTTTCTCAACCGAGAATGCACTCACCACATGTAGTGGGCTTTGTTCAATTTTCTTATCAAACGAATGGCGTAAACTTTTACCATCAATCGCAATGATCACCCGCTTTTCTGAAGAGACGTCACGAGAAACCCACTGATAAAAATGACGTTCAAAGAGAGCGGGATTTAATAAACTGAAACAGCGCCGGAAAGTATCATGTGAAGGAATACCGCCTTTGAGCGGAAGAAATGAACCCAGCCAATCCTTTTTTAGCTGGCCGTACTATTCAATATCGGTCCAGGCATTAGCCCCGGCAATGACAGCGCATACGGCGATCACTAAGATATCAATAAAACGGTGTTTAACCTTTCCCTGACAACGTGGATCTGGAAAATCAGAAAAGACCGCCACTAATTCTTTCATCTGCACCCCTCTCAAAATGAAGGAATTATCCACTCAATATTCTCATGCGTAACCCCTGATCAATACCCCGGTAACTCAGAACTTATTCAGTATTTTTTCTACGCAATAGCAAGACAAGAAATGCTAAATTGACGAACTGGAGGCGGGTATTCAAATACCTTTCACAGTTCTTCCATAACCGTCGGCATTTTTCCAGCCAGCCAAACGAACGTTCAACCACCCAACGTTTAGGGATGACTGCAAAAGTATGGAGTTCATTGCGCTTGGCAATTTGTACGTCAGCTCCACATAATAGCTTGATTGATAATGCAAATTTATCACCACTATAACCCCCATCAGCTAAAAGGCTCTTTAACTGCCCTAAATTAGTCTGATGGGACACCAATACTTCTACAGCGCCATCTCCTGTCGGTCACATTCGCCGTTGTGACAGCAATTGCATGAGGTAATCCCTGACTGTCTACCGCGATATGACGTTTGATACCGGAGATTTTCTTACCAGCATCATAGCCTTTCTCACGCGCCGTATCCGTGTTTTTCACACTTTGCGCATCAACTATCATGAAAGTAGGGCTGGCGTTCCGACCATGGCTGATGCGGACCTCGCCAACTGCATTTTTTTAAAGCCTGCTCCAGCAGGCTTGGCTCCATTTCTGACGGTTTCTCTTTCCAAAGTTTGAAATAATAGTACACAGTACTTTTGCTGGGGAAATCACGGGGAAGCATATCCCACTGGCAGCCACTCTTGAGGATATACAGCAACGCGCAAAATACCTCATAGACATCAACTGTCCGAGGCCGGGTGCGTTTTCTATTGCTGAGTAATAAAGGCTCAATTTCCTGAAAGGCTTCTCGACTAATATCACTCGTATGGATTTTTATCATATTAATCATATAGATGAACTGTCGTCTCTGACGGAGCAACAGCGGCAGGTAGCGGATGCCCGCGCCCTGCTGGCGCTGGAGGTTTTGAACCTCCGTGATGCGGGCATGTCCCGTTCGGCGGCGGTGCAGTATTTTTCTGACGGATCACGTCAGGGGACGTTACCGCCGGTGCTCCAGGCCGCCGCAGACAATGCCAATGCCCGCAAGGGAAACCGGCGCGGCATCGGTACACGGGCTTTGCAGGAATGGGTCACGCTCTACCAGAGCACCAATAACGGCGATGAGCGGCTGGCCTTACTGTCACCCGGTCATAATAAAGAAGTTCAGCCGGAGCAGGTGCAGTGGTTTCCCCTGTTCCTGTCACATTACCGCAATGTGAATGGCCCGTCATTACAGGCGGCTTACCGCAGTTTTATTGAAGAATGGCAGCAACTTTACGCTGACCAGCCGGCCATGCTGGACGCCCAGCCTTCCTATGATGCGGTACGCCGGGTGATGACAAAACTGCCGAAGCGGGAAAAAGCCCGGGGCCGTCTCACCGGCTCCGCTGCCCGTGCACTGGAAACCTACCAGAAACGGGACTGGTCACAGATGCCGGTTAATGGCTGCTGGATCAGTGATGGTAAGAGCCTGAATTTGAAAGTGGCGCACCCCATCCACGGCCGGCCATTTACACCGGAATTGACACTGGTGCTGGATGGCCGTACCCGCTATAGCAAAATCAGCATAACATGGCATATTCAATATGCTCTGTAAACAGCTCATCAACTGAACATCTCTTTTGTCTTCTTATTGCTTTTGCTCCACCCTATTTGTGTTCTATCGGATTCAAATCAGGGCGATAAGCAGGAAGCCATTCCAGTTGACATTCGCTATCAACTATCGCTTGTCTCGTGTCATTTCTTTTGTGGAAAGACGCATTATCCATGACTATCACTGCACCGTGCGGGAGCTTTGGCAATAAATCTTGCGTTATCCATGCATGAAAGACATCCGCATTAATGCTCCCGGTAAACAAACTTAAGGTGACGAAGCGATTGTTGAGAATGGCCCCAATCACGTTAATACGGCCTTTCGCATGCCAGTCGTGTGTACCAAAACAACGCTGTTCTTTTTCAGCATACCCATGTGTACGTGGCATGGATTGAGCAAAACCACTTTCATCTAAGTAAACAATCGGTTTGCCTGCCTGTTCATAGCTATTGATCCGCTCGACAAACGCTTGACGAGCCTGAGGGTCAGCGCGAGGGTGTTCTAGCGTTTTTTTATGCGTGAGCCGAAGTCGTTTCAAGGCGTAATGAATAGCCGACTGCGAGACACCTAAACGTTTTGCTCTTTCCCATTGATAGTCATCAGGAAAATTTTGGACATCCGCGATGAGCACCTCATCAGGAATTTTCATGGGAGGCTTATCACGCGTCATGCAAGGTTCTATTTTATGACTCCACCGGAACAGGGTACGAATAGAAATCTCAAAATGGGCACTCGTTTGTTCGAAAGTCAACGAATGCTTATCTTTGTATGCTAGGACTCTTTTTCGAAAATCTAAACTGTAACCCATTTCACTTTATGCCTTGTCATATTGGATCTGGATATTATGCCATATTAGTATGATTTAGCTATATGTGGTGGGCTGGTCGCCAGGGCAAGCGGGTCTAAATTATACTGACGTAAAACCCACCGTGAGGACTTTCAGCATATAGCTATTATCCCAGCCTGCTTTCTGACGCTTGGTTTTCACACCCACCTTAACTGTTTTCTCATTTTTCAGCAGGTTAAGGGCTATTTTATTCATTAATGCTATGTTTTCAGCGGCATGACCACTTCTCAGGCGTTGGCTGTCTTCACCAAAACTGACGTCCAACTGCCAGTGCAGCTTCGTTTCAATGTGCCAATGACTGCGTATTGCACACGCGATAAAGTCGGCCGACTTATCACGGTGACTGGTGATATAGTAACGTCTTTCATAACTCGCGGATTTTCCCTGCTCTTCACGCCAAAAAAGAGTTTGATATCGTCGTGAAATTCGCCCTGGTTGCCTTTTAACGCCAGCACATAATCGGCCTAGTTCTCGACAATCTGGTCAGC
>NZ_JBEBMB010000087.1:0-22866 GCF_040081915.1 Xenorhabdus sp. SGI240 | reverse complement strand
AAAGTCGAGCATCGCGTTATACTTAACGTATTGTAGGGAAATATAAGCCCACTATCAGACTTTGGTTGTCTTTGAATAATATCCCAGGCATCCCCAAGTAAAGGAACGAACATATGATTTCCTACTTTTTTTCTGGGGTCTTTTCTGTCTCTTACGAGCACAGACTTTTGCTTCTCATCAATGTCATCCCACCTGATTTTACATACTTCTCCTATACGCATGCAGGTTAGTATAGAAAAATTCAGTATATCCTCATAAGGAATTTTACTTTTCCAGTGGCTGCTCCGTTTGTGTAGTGCTTCAATTAATCGATCTAACTCTTCTCGTTCTGGTCTTCTGCTGCGCCGCTGACCTTTTCCGATCAATCCCATTTGGGTTAAAATTGAACGGGCTTCATATGCGGGATTTGAAGTATAATTTATATCGTAGACAGGCTTAGCTGATTTTAATACCAGCGACAAATAGATGACATCATGATTGATGGTGGCGGGAGTGGTTCCTGTAGAATGCCGCTGCTTGCAGTGCTCAATAATATGGCTTACTGATAATTTGGATAGCAATAATTTCGATAATTCGCTACGTAATAGCGTATTTAAGACAGATTTTTTTGTTTTCCCTGCCTTTCCTCCAAGATTGGGATCATTGATATACTTGGATAATAAGTCACCAACTGTAAAATCATCTATATTGCCACGTGTTGGGATTCCATTTTGTTCAAGTTCCGCCACTCGTTTAGCACCCCACGTTTTAGCGTGAGAATGTTTTCCAAATGTGCGATTTTCTCGATATATATATTTACCTCCAGATTTAACTCCAACAGTGCATCTGTAACGTAAAGTGCCGTCTGCTCGGGACGCTTCTCTATGCTATAGTAAGCCATAATTGATATTCTCCAGTTTAGTTCTGTAACTGTATGCGGGGTGCTGGATGGGGTGCCTTAAATAAGAAAATAGCTTAAAATAACCTTAAATGCACGAAAATAAGCAAGAAATATAACTCATTTAATCAATGTAATAGTGAGTGATGGCGGGGATTAGCAATGAAATTGAGGTATTTGTTTCTTTTATTTAGCCTGTTTTTTATTGGTTGTACCAACCCCGTTTCCAACCCTAATTCGTCTCCGTTGAAGGCCGTTCTCTCTGATCCGATAATGGTCATTGCTCAGTTAAAAGATCAACTTGAGCAATGGCGGAATACGCCGTATCGCTATGGTGGCATGGATAGGCATGGTATTGACTGTTCCGGCTTTGTGTACCGGACTTTTTCTGATCGTTTTAATATTCAGCTTCCCCGGACAACAAGTGAACAAACCCAAATAGGTACACGGATAAACCAAGATGATCTGATGCCAGGGGATCTGGTTTTTTTCAAAACTGGCAGTGGAAAGAGTGGGTTGCATGTAGGTATTTACGATACTAACAATGCGTTTATTCATGCATCCACAAGTAAAGGCGTAATCCGTTCTTCTCTTAATAATGGGTATTGGCGTCGTGTTTTTTGGCAAGCTCGTAGGATGTAACGCCACTTTATTCTTCGGGTTGAGGATGTCATGCAATCGGATATTATTTATTTTTCACGCATTAGTGATAGCGGGAGTCACCGGTTTACTCTTTTTGGATGTTAACTATCCTTCTCTATTCATTATTATTTACCGGGATAAACAACCTTTTATTGCCGAAGATAGATCTGTGGCTGGTGGGTTTCAGGATGCTGCATAACACCCAAATCGGCTTGATACCATTGCTTAAGAATATCGTCACGCAATACCTCTTGTGGCGTGCCGGAAGCCACTAATCGGCCTTTATGCAACAGGATAATTTTATCGGCATAAAGTGAAGCCAGGTTCAAATCATGCAGTACACAACAGGCAGCAATGGGATGCTGTCGTGTCAGTCGGTGAACCAATCGCAATGTATGTTGTTGGTGATAAAGATCCAATGCTGACGTGGGTTCATCCAAAAACAGACAAGATTCGGTAGGTTCAGGATGCCAAAGTTGAGCTAAAACTCTTGCCAGTTGCACCCGTTGTTGTTCCCCCCCAGATAATTGCTGATAATTCCTGTTTCTCAGTTCTTCACACTCTGTCAAAGCAATCGCTTCATCAATGGCGGTTCTTTTGTGGGTATTTTCATGGGGAACACGTCCCATAGCGATGACTTCCTCTACACTAAATGGAAAGGAGAGGGCGCTATATTGCCGCATGACGGCACGAATGCGAGCCAGTTGCTGAGTTGGCCAGCGGGAAATGGGCATTCCTTTTAACAGACAGTCTCCCGAACTGGGTAGGATATAGCCGGTCAATAGACGTAACAGTGTTGATTTCCCCGCCCCGTTTGGGCCGATAATTGCGACAACTTCTCCCTGACGCAGGGAAAGGGAAACATCTTTGATTATCTGGCGCTGCCCGATGAAATAATTTAAATTTTGTGCTTCAAGTAAATTATTTGACATGATCGGTTCCATTATGAACGGTCTTTTGATGGCTTAAGAATGAGCCATAAAAAATAGGGGGCACCGATCAAACCAGTGATAAGGCCTACTGGCATTTCAGCAGGAGAAACTAATGTTCTGGCTAATGTGTCGGCTTTTAACAGAAGACAGGCACCACCCAGGGCAGATATCGGCAGTAGCCAGATATGATCCCCTCCAAATCGTTGTCTGGCAAGGTGTGGGATAACTAAGCCGATGAAACCAATGACACCGGTCAAAGCAACGGCACATCCAACTAACAAGGCACTTAACAGCAATAATTGATATTTGGTGCGTTGGACATTAATGCCTAAATAGTGCGCTTCTTCATCACCCAGTTGCAGCAAATTGAGTTTACGTGACTGACTGATTGTCAGCATACAAACAGGGATAATGAGTGACGTAGCAATCGCCAGGGTTGGCCACTCTATTTGACTGAGTGAACCCATCATCCAAATGGAAAATTGGCGTAATTGTTGGTCGTTACTGATATAGCTCAATACACCAATAAATGACGAACACAGTGCATTAATGGCGATGCCTGCAAGGAGTAGCTTTGACAGGTTGCCGTGGTTATATTTGTTGAGAATGAATATCAGGGATGATACCAATAGACTGCCAATAAAAGCGGCAATAATATGTCCGTACAATGCAATGCTGGCAGGTAGGGCGAAAGGCAACACAATAAACATTGCGACGGTAAGTGCTGCACCACTACTGATCCCTAATAATCCAGGATCGGCCAGAGGGTTACGAAATAACCCTTGCATTACGGCACCAGATATCGCCAGCGCGCCTCCAACGAGGATTGCTAGCAAAATACGTGGAAGGCGAATGTTTAACCATATCTGCCACTGTGGGTCGTCCAAAGAGGACTCCCACAGTGTTTTAAAAGAGAGTGGCAATGCCCCCATATTTGCTGAACTAATAGCCAGAAGGAACAGCAACAAACTCAGTACTATCACACCGAGACTGGGGGAGCGGGAATGGCTCATTGCACCTTCTCCGCAGCATTACGGACTTGCTTCATCACAGCAGGCGTTTGCAGACCAAACCCGAGCAGACCCATTTCATCAACAATCACGACCTGTTTTTTCTTTCCTGCCGGTGTGAAACTTAACCCGGGAAGCTGCCAAACTTTATCCATCCCGCCCAACGTTTTTAGCCCTTCGGTGCTGAGCAATAGTAAGTCCGGCTTGCTGGCAATAACACCTTCTTGAGATAAAGGCCGATATCCCTGGAAGCCTTGCATCGCATTTTTTGCACCAATGGCACGAATAATGTGATCGGCTGCTGTTTTCTGACCAGCCGCCATTGGCATGATGCCACCATGACTCATGACAAAGACGACTTTGGCGGAAATATCTGACGTAGCGATATCTGCGAGTTGTTGCCGGTATTGGGCAATCAATGCTTCACCACGTTTTTCCTGGTTGACCGCCCTGGCGACGGTCATGATTTTTGCAGGAACGGCTTCTAACGAGGTTTCGCTGGTAACTTTAATGACTTTTACACCGGAATCTTCGACTTGCTTGAGTGCCAGGGAAGGTTGAGCAGACTCACTTGCAATCACCAGTGATGGGCGCATAGATAGAATCCCTTCTGAATTCAACACCCTCATATACCCGATATCGGGTAAGGAAAGCAGTTCCTTGGGATTTTGGCTGGTACTGTCCCTTGCGACAACATGCTGTCCTTCGCCAAGTGCAAAAATAATTTCAGACACATCGCCACCAATGGTAACAATGCGTTCAGCAGAGAACACATTGAAAGAGGTGGCAAGCATAAATGTTAGAAGCCATTTTTTCATGCTACACAAGTTTCCTGTTCTGGTTGCAGTTTAGGTAAAGCAGCAATTTGTTCACGCCATTGGGCTTGCTCAGGAGTCCCTTCAGTGCGTTGGCCATATAACTGTGCGATTTGGTTGCCATCGGCGTCAAACAACTCAAGGCTGGTAACGAAACCACAATCGGTGGGTTTACGGGTAACCCAGCTTTCTGCGACGGCACTTTCAATCAGGTGCAGAGTGAAATTGCGGTTGAAAATATTGAGCCACTTCTGGGAAGAGTTTTCTTCCTGATAAGGCATCAGACGTTCCAGTTTACCCGTGAAAATCTGGACACAACCACGGTTTCCGACAAAGATCATGATTTCGTTTTGATCTTTATGGGCAACTTCAACAAGTTGAGTGAGTGCTGAATTATCCACACGATAAGCTAAATCATCTTTCACTGCGTTGAAAATCTGCTGGCGGTTTAGATTGTGGCGTTTCATCATGATGAAGAACTGATGAACATCCGTCATGGCACGCCATTCTTCATCTAACTGTACTTTCAGTTGTTCCGTAACTTCTGCATGTTCAGGCACTTCTTCCGATTGAATTTCCAGCGCGGGATTTTCACTGGTCTGATATTTTTCGATCAGTGCACTCCATGCAACCATATCGGTGTTACTGGTGGCATAGACTTTATGCAATGCATAGCCTTGACGGTCAAAGAATTGAATGCTGTGACGCACGCCATTTCTGGCGGGTTCAACCAAAGAGAAAATGCTGCTCCAGTGTTCGAAGAATAGACGCAAGTCAAGCTCACGTGGATTAAGGATCAAACCAACATGTGGGCTAAATTTGGTATTTTCGTAGCGGCCAATATGCTCATGAACGGCAAAGTCATTACGGGTAATCGCCTTGGTTTCGCCAACTGCTGCCAGTTCCTGAAGCAGGGTAGGAGCGTCAATATTCAAACGTTCTGCATCGATACCGACACGGCTATGCAATAACTCTCCTTCGCTAACGTTAAGGTAAGCCGCCAGATCGCGTGCATATTTAGCTTTGTTTTCTGCCTTGGCTTGTAGGTAACGTTCATAAAGTGACTGATTCACAGTTGCTGGCTCCTTAAAAAGCGGTGTTTAAAAACAATTTTGTTCTAAAATCGGGATAATAATTTGTTTATTCTTTTACCACTGGTAGCTTACAAACAGTTTGGCATTACGGCCATGCTGTGGTGCTCCCAGCAATGAGTAAGCGGGATCGAGGAATACACCATTGAGGTGCCCGGTGTCAGTGCCTTGCCGAATACCATCAACAAGCGTCAAAACCCCTTTTTGGGTGTAACCCCGAATGCTGATATCTTGTCCATTGGCGCGGCCAATACCAGCAACATCAACGCCCGGAATATTGCGCAGTAAATCATGTGCGTTGCCTGCAGCCTGGTTGCTGGCAGAATTGCCTTCAATGACTGTAACCAACATAGGGGCTTCAAAGCTGTCACGTTGGTTGCCAGTGGCGTAGACAGTTACAGTAGTATCTTTGGAAGATTTCTCTTTCTTGGAATGTACTGTTTCCGAAGGTACTGATGTGGCATACGCAGAAGATAAGCTTACGAAGATGAGTACACTTAATGTAGACAGTTTCAGGTTTAGTGATTTAATTAAAGTCATGCAAGTCAATTTCCATGGTGAAATAGCGTGTTCCTGTGGACACAATTAACGGATATATCACTGTTATTCAGCAGTGAGTTTGTTAGATTTTTTATTGCGCCAGAGTTGACCATTAATGCAATTGATTTCATTGAACAGAAATTATTCTGATATTGAGAATAATTATCGTTTCAATGATGGTTAACTTCAAGCTCTTTTTTCTATGTCTGAAACTTTTAGTTAACATTTTGGCTTTAAAATATTTTTTTCGGATTATTGGCTCCCGGGAGTTGGGGGGAGCCAAAATAAGGAAAGGATTCAGGAACGATTTTTCATGGCTTCGTCAAGAATATTGATAAATTTTTCCGTATCTTGCCAGCCGAGGCATGGATCGGTAATAGATTGGCCGTATGTCAAAGTTCCTCCCTGGATAACTTTTTGAGTTCCTTCGACCAAAAAGCTTTCAGCCATAACACCAGCAATCGCTGTTGAGCCGGATTGGATCTGTTCACCAATATTTTTTGCTATATCCAATTGACGATGATGAATTTTCTGGCAATTAGCGTGGCTGCAATCCACAATCAGACGTTCAGGTAAGTGAAATTCACGTAATTTATGGCAGGTTGCTGCAATATCTTCAGCACTGTAATTCGGCTTTTTTCCACCACGCATAATAATATGTCCATAGGGGTTGCCACGGGTTTGATAAATAGTCATCTGACCGTTTTTATCTGGGGACAAAAACATATGCTTGGCTCGTACCGCACGTATTGCATCAATAGCGATAAGCGTATTACCATCCGTCCCGTTTTTAAAACCCACTGGGCATGACAAGGCAGAAGCCATTTCCCGGTGAATCTGGCTCTCTGTTGTTCTGGCGCCAATCGCTCCCCAACTGATTAAATCGGCAATGTATTGACCAGTGACCATATCCAGAAATTCTGTCGCCGTCGGGATACCTAATTCATTGATATCAATTAACAGCTTACGGGCAAGGGAGATCCCTTTATTAACTTGGCAAGAGCCGTCCAACATGGGATCTGAAATCAAGCCTTTCCAACCAACAACGGTTCTCGGTTTCTCAAAGTAAGTTCGCATCACGATTTCTAGATTTTGCTGGTATTTTTTGCGCAGGGCGCATAAGCGAGAGGCATAATCAAGGGCGGCATCAGCATCATGAATGGAACAGGGACCAATAATGACCAATAGACGTTGATCCTCGCCTGTTAGGATCGATTCAATGCGCTTTCGTGACAACGTCACATTTTGTAAGATTTTGTCTGATATAGGATATTGTTCTGCAAGCGCTTTAGGTGTGATCAGGCTATTAATGCGGTGGGTTCTTAACTCATCTGTTTTGTACATATACTTTCTCGGATTCTACTTCATATTGTGACAAAGTCTGGAATAACTGGGGGATCACAATAACTCAACCCCCAGTAAATTCAACAGACAATCATGATATTTACGCGAGAAAGTGTCGTGAATAAATATTGTTAAACATGTGATGTTTTGAAATCAGAACATACGACGTTTTAATCCCATGCTGTCAATAATTTTGGCTGAAATCTCTTCGACAGAATAATTAGTGGTATTCAGGTAATTGATCTTATTTTTTCGAAATAAAGCCTCAACTTCAGCAATTTCAACCCGACATTGTCGTAATGAAGCATAACGGCTATTTTCAAGCCGCTCTCTACGGATAGCAGCAAGCCTTTCTGGGCTAATCGTCAGACCAAATAATTTATGCTGAAAGGATTTTAAAGCGGCGGGTAACTGCAAATTATCCATATCATCTGAGGTAAAAGGATAGTTTGCAGCCTGAATACCAAATTGCATGGCAAGATAGAGGCTGGTGGGGGTTTTTCCACACCGAGATACGCCAAGTATAATGACTTGAGCCTGATCAAGATTACGTAATGAAATACCATCATCATGAGCGAGAGTGTAATCAATAGCAGCAATACGTGCATCATATTGCCCCAAATTTTTTTTCGATAAGCCGTGAGTTCGGTGTAATTCGGGTTTGGGTTCCAGGCCAATTTCTTGCTGTAATGGTGCAACTAATGTTTGAACAATATCCTGACAAAATCCGTTACTGCGAGTAATAATGCTTTTCACTTCATCCGAAATGATGGAATAAAAAACTAATGGCTTGATTTGGGTTTGCTGATATATCGCGTTTATTTGATCTCTGACTTCTTCTGCTCTGGCTTTGCTCGTCACGAAAGGTAAGGTATAGGAAGTAATAGTAATTGGAAATTGGGATAACACGGCATGGCCTAATACTTCTGCGGTGATTGCCGTTCCATCAGAAATAAAAAATACGCTGCGTTCCAGTATTTCATTTTCCGCTGTTTGGGAAGGATGGATTTCTATCATTGTCTCTCTTCTTTTATCGTTATGCCCTTAGGATTTTTTCCAGAAGTATACCCGTAAAAAAATAATATTGTTGGGTTGATCGATTCACCTTTCTATATCTGGCAAGACAATGTGCTAGGCTATTTTCTGCTGTGAAGTGCAGCTTTAATTTTCCGATTTGTACCTCCGAATGTAAAAAAGGATAGTTTCTAATGTCCAATAGTGGCCTCACCCCAAGCAATGTGCTCTGGTATAACCAATTAGGCATGGATGACGTTAATCGGGTTGGTGGTAAAAACGCCTCGCTTGGCGAGATGATCACCAATCTGGCTGAACTTGGCGTGTCTGTTCCCAATGGTTTTGCGACAACTGCACAGGCATTTAATGATTTTCTGGAACAAAGTGGTGTGAACCAGCGTATTTATCAATTGCTGGATGAAACCAATGTTGACGATGTCAATCAGTTGGCTAAAACTGGCGCACAGATCCGTCAGTGGGTGATTGATACGCCATTTACGGCTCAACTTGAAAAAGATATTCGTGATGCCTATCTGCAATTGTCTGAAGGCGAGCCTGATGCCTCTTTCGCCGTGCGTTCTTCTGCAACCGCAGAAGATATGCCGGATGCATCTTTTGCTGGACAGCAAGAAACTTTCTTGAATGTGCAGGGCATTGATGCGGTGATGGTGGCTATCAAGCATGTCTTTGCATCACTTTTTAATGATCGTGCCATTTCTTACCGTGTCCATCAAGGTTATGACCACCGTGGTGTTGCACTTTCTGCGGGTATACAGCGCATGGTGCGTTCTGATTTGGCCTCGTCTGGGGTGATGTTCACGATTGATACTGAATCAGGTTTTGATCAGGTTGTGTTCATTACATCAGCTTATGGTTTGGGGGAGATGGTTGTGCAGGGGGCAGTAAACCCTGATGAATTTTATGTCCACAAACCGACGTTGCAGAACAATCGCCCGGCAATAGTGCGCCGTAATCTGGGCTCTAAAAAAATACGTATGGTTTATGCAGATAGCAAAGAGCATGGCAAGCAAGTGCGTACGGAAGCTGTATCAGAGGAGTTGCGCAATCGTTTCTCTTTGGCTGACAGTGAAGTGGAAGCGTTGGCCAGACAGGCTTTGCTGATTGAGAAGCATTATGGTCGTCCGATGGATATCGAGTGGGCGAAAGATGGGCATAATGGCAAGTTATATATTGTGCAAGCCCGTCCTGAAACTGTCCGATCAAATCAGCAGGTAATGGAACGTTACCAACTCAATGAGCAAGGTAATGTATTGGTAGAAGGTCGAGCAATTGGGCATCGTATCGGCGTTGGAACAGTCAAAGTTATCCACAACCTGAGTGAAATGGATCGCATTCAAGTGGGGGATGTATTGGTTACTGACATGACTGATCCGGATTGGGAACCGATAATGAAAAGAGCCGCAGCCCTTGTCACTAATCGTGGAGGACGTACCTGTCATGCCGCCATTATTGCTCGTGAGCTGGGGATTCCTGCCGTTGTTGGTTGTGGTGATGCGACCGAACGTCTACAGGAAGGTCAACAGGTAACGGTTTCTTGTTCGGAAGGTGATACAGGTTACGTTTATCAGCATAAACTAGATTTCAGTGTTCAGAGTGCCCAAATTGATAAACTGCCGGAATTGGATGTGAAGATCATGATGAATATAGGCAATCCTGATCGCGCATTTGATTTCGCCTGTTTGCCAAATGAAGGAATTGGCTTGGCTCGACTGGAGTTTATTATTAACCGGATGATCGGTGTGCATCCTCGTGCTCTGCTTGAATATTCCAAACAGTCTCCTGAGCTGCAAGAGCAAATTAACTCGTTGATGGTTGGTTATGATGATCCGATTGAGTTTTATATAGGGAAATTAACCGAAGGGATTGCAACGCTAGCGGCAGCATTCTGGCCCAAACGGGTGATCGTTCGCTTATCAGATTTCAAATCCAATGAATATGCGAATTTGGTGGGGGGGAACAGATATGAACCCCATGAAGAAAACCCAATGCTGGGTTTCCGTGGGGCAGGGCGCTACGTTTCTGATAGCTTCCGTCAATGTTTTGCTTTGGAGTGCGAGGCGATCAAGCGGGTGCGTAATGTGATGGGATTAACTAACGTTGAGGTGATGATCCCGTTTGTGCGTACCGTTGATCAAGCGGAAGCGGTAATAGCGGAATTGGCATCTCAGGGTTTGAAGCGCGGTGAGAATGGCTTGAAAGTTATCATGATGTGTGAAATTCCATCGAATGCGTTGTTAGCAGAGCAATTCCTTCAATATTTTGACGGCTTCTCAATTGGCTCAAATGATATGACGCAATTAGCTCTGGGATTAGATCGCGATTCTGGTGTGGTATCCGAATTATTCGATGAACGTAATGACGCGGTGAAACAATTACTTTCTATGGCAATTCAGGCAGCTAAACGGCAGGGGAAATATGTTGGCATCTGTGGACAAGGGCCTTCGGATCATGAAGATTTTGCTCAATGGTTAATGAAGGAAGGAATTGACAGTTTATCATTGAATCCTGATACAGTCGTGAAAACGTGGATTGCGTTGGCTGAAAATAATTAACTGGAAATCACTCATAGCATTTAATTCAAATATAAATATAAGAGCCTGTTAAGATACTTTCAGGCTTTTATATTCTGTGTTACATGTTTTTTGGAATGCAAAAAAAAGCCTATCATGGGCTGACAGGCAAAGACTACACACAGCAATATATATACTTCATTGAACCCAGCCTATGGCGTTATAAGCTGAGACGGCAATACTCTGGGAAACATGTGTTTCGATGAACTGAATACTAATTTAATAGGTGAGTTTATTCATTAAGAATCCTCTTAATAAATAGAGATTAGGAAAAAACTTTATGAAAATAACTTTTTTGCACCAATTTTCTTGGTGGGTTTTATTTTTACGAAAAATAATTTTATATTTTAGGGGGGTGATGATATATCCATCAATTTTATAATCGCGCGAAAAGATAGTATTTTCGCGCGATTATTTAATTATTTGACGTGCTTTTTCCCGAAATGTTTTTCCATATCTGTCATATTTCCTTCGGGTTTAGGAACTTCATTCATCCATGCCAATAGTAAACTGTAAGAAACAGCCAATACAACAGGCCCAATAAATAGCCCAATGACACCCAATGACAGGATCCCGCCGATGACACCAGTGAGAATTAATACCATAGGTAAGTCAGCACCAAGACGGATCAGGAAAGGGCGCAGGACACCATCCATGGTGGTTAATACCAGGCTCCAGATAATTAAAATTGTTCCCCAGGTTGTTTCTCCCGTCCAATAAAGCCATGCGATAGATGGAACGAGAACAAGCAGAGGCCCTAACTGGGCAACACAGCATACAAACATGAGTACTGTCAATATCATTGGATACGGAATGCCGGCAATTGCTAACCCAATTCCGCCCGCGATGGCTTGAACCAATGCCGTTACCACCACGCCAAGAGCTACGGCGCGGATCGATCGGGCAGCCAGCAACACTACGGCATCACCCCGTTTGTCTGCTAACCGGATAGCAAAATGGCGGATACTCAGCATCACCTGATCACCCTTCCAGTAAAGTAATACACTGAACATGACCATCAGTACCAGATGGAAAAGAAAGCGTCCTGCATTAGCGGCTTGGGTAAAAAACCATGTTGCTGCTTTACCGATGTAAGGGGGAATTTTGTTGAGAAGCATGTTACTGCCATCAGCAATCAAATCCTGCCATTTAAGATATAAATCTTTGCCAATGACAGGGACTCGATTGAGCCATTCCAGTTGTGGAAGTTGGAACGAGGAAGGCGATTTTGCCCACTCAATCAATGGCGCACTGTTTTCTACCAAACTGCTGACAAGTAACGCAATAGGGATAACAAATAACAAAACCAACAGTAACGTCATGATAGAAACTGCAATCCAGCGTTTTCCCCATAATCGTTGTTGTAACTTCTCCAAGAATGGCCAGGTTGCGATAACCACCATTCCTGACCAAATAAATCCCAAAATAAAGGGACTTAAGACCCAAAAGCTGGTGGTAATGAGCAATAAAATGAAGAATAGAGCGAATAACAACTTAGGTAAATCTTGGTGTGATTGTGATTTTTCCATGAAATCATTTCTCAGGTAATTAAATAGTGTTGGCAGTAACAACGATAATTAAATATAACGTTATTTCATTGGTTGCTAAAAATCGATAAATATTGTGATATGGTTGAAAACCTGCTCAGAAACCAGAAAATTGTCTGAGTGACGTTATCCAAGATAGTATATAGATAAAGCAATGTGGATATTTATTAGAATAAGGGGCAACTAGCCAATGATCCCACGTATATCACAAGCCCCCCATGTCAGTGAACTGGCACAGAACTATTTGATTGCACTGAAAGAAGCGGGTTTTACCGGAGACACTGCCAGTAGCTATGCCGACAGGCTGACCATGGCGACAGATAATAGTATTTATCAACTGTTACCACAAGCTGTTGTATTTCCTCGTTCCAGTGCCGATGTTGTTTTGCTGACAAGAATAGCAGAAGAGGCGCGTTTTAAGACTTTGACTTTTACCCCCCGCGGCGGCGGAACGGGCACGAATGGGCAATCACTTAACCGTGGTATTGTGGTGGATATGTCCCGTTATATGAACCGCATTCTGGAAATCAACCCAGAGCAGGGATGGGTAAGGGTAGAAGCCGGTGTTATCAAAGATCAGCTTAATCAATATCTAAAACCTTTCGGTTATTTTTTCTCTCCAGAACTTTCAACCAGTAACCGTGCTACGTTGGGCGGCATGATCAATACGGATGCTTCCGGTCAGGGATCGTTGGTTTATGGCAAAACCTCGGATCATGTCCTGGGTATACGTGCAGTTTTATTGGGAGGGGAAATGTTAGATACCCGTCCTGTGAGCACAGCATTAGCGGAATCGATTGCTCAGGAAGAGAGTATAGCGGGTCGTGTTTATAAAACGGTATTGGAACGTTGCCGTGAACAACGAAAACTAATCATTGAGAGGTTCCCTGAACTCAATCGATTTCTGACGGGATACGATTTACGCCATGTATTCAGCGACGATATGCAGTCTTTTGATCTCACCCGTATTTTGACGGGTTCTGAAGGTACTCTGGCCTTCATTACCGAGGCGACACTGGATATCACTCCGTTACCTAAAGTCCGGCGACTGGTGAATGTCAAATATAACGCCTTTGATTCTGCCCTACGTAATGCTCCCTTTATGGTCGAAGCCAAAGCACTCTCGGTTGAAACGGTAGACTCTAAGGTACTGAACCTGGCGCGCGAAGATATCATCTGGCATTCAGTGAAAGAATTGATTACTGACGTGCCTGATAAAGATATGCAAGGCCTGAATATTGTCGAATTCAGTGGTAATGATGAACAGAAAATTGATCAGCAGTTGCAGGAGCTTTGTTTACGCCTTGATGAATTGATGGAAAAAAATCAGGCGGGCATTATTGGCTATCAGATATGCCATGATTTGATGGATATTGAGCGCATTTATGCCATGCGGAAAAAATCCGTCGGATTGTTAGGCAACAGTAAAGGTTCTGCTAAACCCATTCCCTTTGTCGAAGATACCTGTGTTCCTCCTCAACATCTTGCCGATTATATCGCTGAGTTTCGCCAGCTTTTGGATAATCACAAACTGAATTACGGTATGTTTGGGCATGTAGATGCAGGTGTTTTGCACGTGCGTCCTGCGTTGGATATGTGTGATCCTCAGCAGGAAATTTTGATGAAACAGATTTCTGATGAAGTTGTTCATTTGACGGCCAAATATGGCGGTTTGTTATGGGGAGAACATGGAAAGGGTTTTCGGGCAGAATATAGCCCTGCCTTTTTTGGTGAGGCTTTGTATAACGAACTGCGTCGCATAAAGACGGTGTTTGATCCACTCAATCGACTCAATCCGGGGAAAATCTGTCCACCCATTGGCGTCGATGCTCCTATGATGAAAGTTGATGCAGCCAAGCGCGGGACTTACGACCGTACCATTCCTGTTAATGTAAGGAGAGCATTTCGCGGCGCGATGGAATGTAATGGTAATGGATTATGCTTCAATTTCGATGTCAGAAGCCCGATGTGCCCGTCAATGAAAATCAGTCAGCATCGCATACATTCTCCCAAAGGCAGGGCGACCTTGGTGAGAGAGTGGTTGCGGCTTTTGACAGAACAAGGGGTTGAACCTAAATTGCTGGAGCAGGGGCTGGAGCAAGCGCGCCCCAGTTTGCGGGGACTGATAGAAAAGACGCGCCATAGTTGGCAAGCGTGGCGTGGTGAGTATGATTTTTCGCATGAGGTCAAAGAGGCAATGTCAGGTTGTTTAGCCTGTAAAGCTTGTTCAACCCAATGTCCGATTAAGATTGATGTTCCTTCGTTTCGTTCCCGTTTTTTAGCGCTTTATCACAGCCGTTACTTGCGGCCATTGCGTGATCATATTGTTGCTAATGTTGAGTCCAGCACGCCAATGATGGCAAAAGCGCCGCGAGTATTTAATTTTTTCCTGAAACAACCGTGGGTACAAAAAATCAGCCAGTACACCATTGGCATGGCCGATCTGCCGTTACTCTCCTACCCGACATTGCAACAGCAACTGGCGGGGCATTATGCAGCAAGGACAACGCTGGAACAGCTGGAAAGCGTGTCATCATTACAGCGTGACCAATATGTGCTGATTGTCCAGGATCCTTTTACAAGTTATTACGATGCTAAAGTGGTCACCGATTTTGTATTGCTGGCAGAAAAGTTGGGGTATAAGCCTGTTTTACTGCCATTTTCACCCAATGGAAAAGCACAGCACGTTAAAGGATTCTTGCATCGATTTGCCAAAACCGCAGGAAAAACGGCTGGCTTTTTTAATCGAATAGCGCGCCTGAATATTCCTATGGTAGGTGTCGATCCTGCTTTAGTTCTGTGTTATCGGGATGAATATAACGCGATTCTGGGTGAACGGAGGGGAGATTTTAACGTTCAGTTGGTACATGAATGGCTAATCAGCATTTTGCCGGAAAAAATGTCACAAGCGAAAAACGAGGGTTCAATGTTCAGAGACGACTGGTATCTGCTTGGGCACTGTACCGAAGTGACAGCATTGCCTAATAGCGGCAAACAATGGGCTGATATCTTCTGCCATTTTGGTCATCAATTGAATCATGTCAATGTCGGGTGTTGTGGCATGGCTGGTACATATGGCCATGAAAAGAAAAATCTGGAGAGATCTATTGGCATCTACAATCTTTCATGGGCACCAGCACTGAAAAATCTATCCTTAGAACATTGTCTGAGTACCGGGTATTCGTGTCGCAGTCAGGTGAAGCGTATAGAAGGAAAACTGCTTAAACATCCATTACAAGCCCTATTGGAGATAATGTCGTGATTTGGAAACGTAATATAGATGTAAATACACTTAATCAATTTAACGGTGAGTGTATGGTAAGACATGTAGGGATCGAATTTACTCAGCTTGGTGATGATTTTATCGAAGGAACAATGCCCGTCGATCAACGAACTAAACAACCCTTCGGGATCTTGCATGGCGGGGCATCGGTGGTATTAGCTGAAACACTCGGCTCGATTGCCGGTTATCTCTGCTCGGAAGACGAACAGAAAGTGGTGGGCGTAGAGATTAATGCTAACCACCTTAAATCTGTTCATGAAGGCATGGTTAAAGGGATTTGTAAACCTGTCCATCTTGGCCGTTCACATCAGGTCTGGCAGATTGATATCTATAATGATCAGCAACAATTATGCTGCACGTCTCGCCTGACAACGGCAGTTTTATCTTAATTATCCTACCTGTTATGTTTTTGTTCCTGTCAGTATTTGGCTGGCGGGAACAGTCGGACGATATCAATCCCGCTTTGATTACTACGAATAAGATAGAATAGTTTTGCTAAGTAGGCTATTAATTAACCATAAACATGCAAGCATCATTTTCAGGAAGCACGTATGAAGCGATTTTTAACTGTTATCGGCATGTTCTTGATTGGCATGTTGTCGTTAAGTGGATTGACTCATATCGCCCATGCTATCGAGTACCCATTGCCTCCTGCTAATAGCCGTCTGATTGGCGAAAACTCTGCCTATATTGTGCCCGATGACGGACGTCCGTTAGAATTCATTGCGGCCAAATACCAAATAGGATTATTGGCGATGTTGGAAGCAAATCCTGGCGTTGATCCCTATTTACCTAAACCTGGCACTGAGTTAATTATTCCATCACAGATGCTGCTGCCAGACACTCCCCGCCGGGGAATTATTATCAATCTGGCCGAACTCAGGCTCTATTATTTCCCCGAAGGGAAAAATTATGTCGTTGTGTACCCTATTGGAATAGGTCAACTTGGGCGTAACACGCCGACTATGACAACGTCAGTCAGCCAGTTGATCAAAAACCCGACATGGACACCAACCGTTAATATTCGCAAGGATTATGCTAGTCGGGGAATTATTTTGCCTGCCGTAATACCTGCAGGTCCAGATAATCCAATGGGAGATTTTGCCTTACGTTTGGCCGCCGGACGTGGTGAATATCTGATCCACGGTACAAATGCGAATTTTGGCATTGGTATGCGTGTCAGTTCAGGATGTATTCGTTTGCGACCTGATGATATCGAAGCGCTGTTTCAGACTGTTCCACGAGGAACACGAGTTCAAGTCATGAATGAACCAGTGAAATATGCCATAGAGCCAGATGGTAAGCGCTATGTGGAAGTTCATCAGCCACTTTCTAATAAAGAGGCTGATGATCCGCAAACAATGCCAGTTCCACGTTCTGAAGGTTTAGTGGAGTTCGTTAATCATCGTGAAACAGATGAATTCCTTGTTGATCAGGCTATTATTCGTCGTGCAGGAGTGCCAGTGCAGGTAAATATAGAGCTGACTACAAATAGCCAGGCAGAAAAGGCGATTTTAAGGTCAATTGAAGATGTGGCCGGTCCCGAAATTAAACCAGCTAAAATACCGCCGTTAAACCAACCAAGGCCAATTTATCAACCTGAAACCTGAGAAATTGGGAAATATAGGGCGGCAGGCCGAAATAGAAATGGCGTACAGTGGTACGCCATTTGTTATCAACAATTTCTACCTACTATAAAGATTATTTCTTGTATGAACGAACTTGGTTATCAAGGCGCTGATTCGCACGAGCAGCTTCGTCTCTGGCTGATTGTACATCAGAACGAATAGAACTGAGATCACTGCTCAACTGGTCAACTTTAGAACCGAGAGTTTGAACCTGAGAGGCGAGTTGTTCAACTTTAGTTGCGCTTGAGCAACCCGCTAACAGAGTAGAAGCCAGAATTACTGCACCAAATACAACTTTAGTACGATTCATTACATTACCCTCTAGATTAAGTTAATCTCCAAGTAGCCATCTAAGTATTACACAAACTATTTTAGAAAGAGAATAAATTTTTGCTACGAAAAAAATTCCGCATAAACAATAGAGTGACTTATCTGTTTAATTATTTTAATAATAAAAGGATAATTGAATCAATATTGTTAAATTAACATGAATTATTGTTATATAGAAGATCAGCAGCTTTAAACATATACTCGATAAACTTCAAGCTGCAACCCGCAAGACGACGCGAGGCCTTATATTTCCCCGCTGCGTGGAAAAATATAACACGCATCTTGAGGTTGGATTGGTATAATTGAGTGAAGATAGTAAAATATTCTTGTATTGAGCAACAATTTGAAAGAAGAATATTAATTTTTGACGCTCACTATGATGATGGTGCACCATAGAAATATATAAGAAGCCCAATTTGCATAATACAAATATGGGCTTCTTTATGATCCCAGTACTGCCCACATTTAGACAGCACAGTTATTTAACTTATTTAATCTTATAGCACGTGAACAGAGGAAGTGTTTGTGGTGCCACTGGGTACTAATGCACCGGATACCATGACAACGATATCCCCTTTGTGTGCCATACCACTTGCCAATGCAGCTTCTTTACCAATACGATAAAAATCATCGGTAGAGGCGATTTCTTTGACAATCTGAGTGGAAACACCTTTGACCAACAGCAATTGGCGGGCAGTGATTTCATTCGTTGTCAATGCAAGGATTGAGGCATTAGGGAAATACTTGCGGATAGATTTTGCAGACTTACCGCCATAAGTTGCTACCACAATCAGTGGAGATTCCAATTTTTCTGCAATTTCAACCGCGCCACGGCACACTGCTTCGGTAACGCGCAGCTTCTGAGTCCTGGTATGTTCAATTTTGCTGCCCATAACGCGATCTGTACGTTCACAGATTGTTGCCATGATGGAAACGGCTTCAACAGGATATTTTCCTTTCGCACTTTCACCAGAAAGCATTACCGCATCTGTACCGTCTAAGATAGCGTTGGCAACATCGCCGGCTTCGGCGCGGGTAGGGCGTGGGTTTTTGATCATTGAATCCAGCATCTGAGTGGCAGTGATAACAACCTTACGAGCTGCATTACATTTTTCGATCATCATTTTTTGCGCGAAGATAACTTCTTCTACCGGGATTTCAACACCCAGATCGCCACGGGCAACCATGATACCGTCAGACGCTTCGAGAATTTCATCGAAGTTATTCAGGCCTTCCTGGTTTTCGATTTTAGAAATGATTTGGATGTGTTCGCCGCCATGAGCTTTCAGGTGCTCACGGATTTCCAGTACATCGGAACGTTTACGGATAAAAGATGCTGCAACGAAATCCACGCCTTGCTCACAGCCGAAGATCAAATCCTGTTTATCTTTTTCTGCCAGTGCAGGCAGGTTGATAGAAACATTTGGCAGGTTAACGCCTTTGTTTTCCCCCAAGTCACCGTTGTTCAATACGTCGCAGACGACCTCAGTCGCAGTAGTTTCTTTAACTGTCATGGCGATCAAACCATCATCAACCAATAGGGTGTTGCCTGGTTTCAGATCTTCTGGCAAACCGACATAAGTCACAGCGACACGCTCTCGATTGCCAATAACAGATTTATCTGTTGTAAAGGTGAAAGTTTGGCCTGCGGTCAGGGAGACGTCATTGCCATCTTCCAGCTTCATGGTGCGGATTTCAGGACCCTTAGTATCCAGTAGGATTGCGGCTTTTTTGCCAGTTTTTGCTACGACCGAGCGAATGTTTTTAATGCGCTGACCATGCTCTTCGTAGTCACCGTGAGAAAAGTTCAGGCGCATCACATTCATACCAGCATTAAGCAGTTCGGTCAATTTCTCTTCGGATTCTGTTTTTGGCCCGATAGTACAAACAATTTTGGTTTTTTTCATGACAATCTATCTACTGATTTTAATGGATTAAAAGAGTGAATCGTTAGCCATTAACATTTATGCCCGCATCATCTGATGTTCTGAGTTGCGCAACATAGTGAAAAATAGCTAGCAATAGAAAATGAATAGTAGTAAGCGTCAAATAGTTTTTCAGCGTGAAGTTCGGTATGTGCAGATATACGGATTGAGTGCGACTAATCATCTGTAATTTTTTCTGGATTCGGTAAATTAATTAGCTGAAACCATTCAACTTATGACGTAAGCGTATTATAGAGACTAATTTCTGTGAAATGAATCAAAAAATAGTGCTTGAAAGGATTTCCATACAGAAAAGAGGAGATAGACATGGTTCATGATTAAAGAAATCAAGTTGTTGCGCAAATAAAACGTAATTGAGTTTTTAGTACACAGGTAGACTGGATAACAATCTAGCTCATCAGTACAAAAGGGTATTGGAATGAAGAAAATCGGAAAAAGGTAACTGGTATAAGCAAGATGAGAAGCGATGAATTAGATATGGTGCGTCCGAGTGGACTCGAACCACCGACCCCCACCATGTCAAGGTGGTGCTCTAACCAACTGAGCTACGGACGCACATCAAGATTCTATTTTCTGCCAACCGAATATTTGGTGCGTCCGAGTGGACTCGAACCACCGACCCCCACCATGTCAAGGTGGTGCTCTAACCAACTGAGCTACGGACGCAATCTAAATTTCTGTGGCTGACAACGGGGACGAATATTAACGGGCACTGAGCCTTCTGGCAAGGGGAAAAATGCAAATTCTTGTTCAACTGCTCGCATTTACGTCTTTTAGCATGAATTCGCAGCTTTTTCCCCTTGCATTGATTAACCTAATATATTGAATTAACGAGTAGAACGTTTCAAAACATAATGGGCTGGCTGTTTTTGTGTCCATAAAATGCGGTAACCCATCATGAATGCTGATGCGGTTAAACCGATAATAAACCCAATCCAGAAACCCTGTGGTCCCATCGGCTTAGTGACATAATCAGTCAATGCCAGAATATAACCACTAGGCAGCCCTAAGAGCCAATAAGCAATAAAAGTGATAAAGAAAATAGACCGTGTATCTTTATACCCGCGCAGTACTCCTGATCCAATGACCTGTACCGCATCAGAAAGTTGGTAAATAGCTGCAAACAACATCAAGTGGGAGGCAAGAAGAACGACCTCAGGATTATCGTTGTACATAAAAGCAATGTGTTTGCTAAACAGTACCGTGAAGGTCGCTGTCATACAGGCAATAATTAAGCCAACAATAATACTCGTATACGCGGATATCTTAGCGCCTTCTGTTGATTTTTGGCCCAGGCTGTAGCCAACGCGAATAGTGGCAGCTATCCCCAATGACAGCGGGAACATAAACATCATGGAGCTGAAGTTGAGTGATATCTGGTGCCCTGCAACAGCCACAACGCCGAGCGGAGAAACCAACAACGAGACGACAGCAAACAGAGTAACCTCAAAGAACATCGCTAAAGCGATAGGCAGGCCAAGCAGTGCAATACGTTTTTGCGTATGCCATTCAGGACCCACAAATTTGTTGAATGTTGGGATATCTTTTTGGGAAGGCGAGTGCTTCACATAGGCAAGCAGCAACAGGAACATAACCCAGTAAACGGTTGCCGTTGCAACACCACAACCGACACCTCCCAGTGCAGGTGCACCAAATTTACCGTAAATAAAAATATAGTTAACGGGGATATTGACCAGTAGTCCGGAAAGACCTATGACCATTGCGGGTTTGGTTTTCGATAATCCTTCACATTGACCCCGTAAAACTTGATAAAACAGATAACCTGGCGCTCCCCACATGATAGCATGGATAAATTCCGTGGCTTTTTGTGCCAATACAGGATCGACGTTATGTTGTGCTTCTATAATAAATCGGCTGTTATACAGTATTGCGATGGTCAAGATAGAGAGGAAGGTTGCAAGCCAAAACCCTTGCTGGATTTGACCTGCAATATTTTTTCTCTGGCCAGAGCCATTCATGTGTGCCACGATTGGCGTCAAGGCGAGCAATAAACCTTGGCCAAACAGAATGGTTGGCAGCCAGATTGATGTGCCAACCGCCACTGCTGACATTTCAACAGCACCAGCTTTACCAGCCATGACGGTATCGACGAAACCCATCGCAGTTTGTGAAAACTGTGCGATGACGATAGGGATCCCTAGAGCGAGCAAACTACGCGCTTCATTTAAATATTTCTGCACGTACTACACCTTTTTTGATTGAAAATTAACGAGAAAAACAAGAAATATTTTTGCGAGCAAACGATGTTAATGGAAAATATATCGCTTATAAGCTGCCATATTGTATAGGACTCATTTTATTAATCCAATCATTGCGCGATGTTTATACTCAACATGATTGAAGCAACACTCAACAGAAACTAAAATCAACCAAAATAATGTATTAAATAAAATGATATTTAAACAGAGTGATTTTTAAACGAAATGATGTTTAAACACCATGCTGTTTAAAAGAGGTGGGTGGGTTAAACTAATCCGCCAGATGAAATTATTAAAGAGGTTCCCATGTTTACAGGTATCGTTCAGGGAAAAGCACCGATAGTTGCTATTGATGAAAAAATGCATTTTCGGACCCATGTTGTTAAATTTCCGGCTGAATTATTACCCGGAATTGAAACGGGAGCTTCTGTTTCCCACAACGGTTGTTGTCTGACTGTAACTAATATCGACGGTGATTTAATCAGTTTTGATTTAATGAAAGAAACATTGCGTCTGACCAACCTTGGTGAACTCAGGGTAGGTGATTTAGTTAATCTGGAAAGGGCTGCTAAATTTGGTGATGAAATTGGTGGGCATTTGATGTCCGGTCATGTTATTACAACAGCAGAAATTGCCAAGATCTTCACTTCTGAAAATAACCATGAAATATGGTTTCGAATTCACGATAGACAGTTAATGAAGTATATCCTGCATAAAGGATTTGTTGGTATTGACGGCATTAGCCTAACGATTGGAGATGTAGTCAATAATCGCTTCTGTGTTCATTTAATTCCAGAAACATTGGAACGTACAACTTTGGGCAAAAAACGTCTCGGTGAAAAGGTTAATATTGAAATTGATCCACAAACCCAAGCGATTGTAGATACCGTTGAACGGGTTATGGTTCAGAAAGAACAAGAAAAATTATTGTTACAGATTGAAGAACAATAAAACAATCTTTCTAGATTCGATAAAACACGAAAGCTACAGAAATATCATTTCTGTAGCTTTAGGAATTCCATTATGGGGAGTTATCTAACCCGAATTCTGCTTAAGC